>NZ_BCBI01000038.1:0-59125 GCF_001320565.1 Pseudomonas sp. NBRC 111132 | reverse complement strand
GGAAGAAGGCGGTCGTCACACTCCGTTCTTCAAAGGCTACCGTCCTCAGTTCTACTTCCGTACCACTGACGTGACCGGTAACTGCGAACTGCCGGAAGGCGTTGAAATGGTAATGCCAGGTGACAACATTCAGATGACTGTTACCCTGATCAAGACCATCGCAATGGAAGACGGTCTGCGCTTCGCAATCCGTGAAGGCGGTCGTACCGTCGGCGCCGGCGTTGTGGCCAAAATCATCGAGTAATCACTCGACCGATTGAAAAAACCCCCGCTCAGCGGGGGTTTTTTTTATTGGGTTGACACTAAATGGGGGCGTCTATAGAATCACGCCTCCTTTTAGCGGGCGTAGTGCGTCCGTTGGGAACAGCCTGGAGTCTGAAATCCAATGCAAAATCAGCAAATCCGTATCAGGTTGAAGGCTTTCGACCATCGCCTGATCGACCAATCCACCCAGGAAATCGTGGAAACCGCGAAACGTACTGGTGCACAAGTGCGTGGTCCAATTCCACTGCCTACCCGCAAAGAGCGTTTCACCGTTCTGGTCTCCCCGCACGTCAACAAAGACGCGCGTGACCAGTACGAGATTCGCACTCATAAGCGTGTTCTGGACATCGTCCAGCCAACGGATAAAACCGTTGACGCGCTGATGAAGCTTGATCTGGCGGCAGGTGTGGAAGTACAGATCAGCCTCGGCTAAGACTTCGGTCTAGTCGTGTAACGCTCTGAAATGGGCGGCCATAGCGGGTGAAAGCCCCGTACACTCATGAGGTTTACAACATGACTATTGGTGTAATCGGTCGCAAGTGCGGTATGACCCGCATTTTCACCGAAGAAGGTGTCTCCATTCCGGTCACGGTCATTGAGATCGAGCCGAATCGCGTCACCCAGTTCAAAACTGAAGAAACCGATGGCTACCGTGCAGTGCAAGTCACTGTCGGCGAGCGTCGTGCTTCGCGTGTGACTGCCGCTCAGGCAGGCCACTTCGCCAAGGCCAACGTTGCCGCTGGTCGCGGTGTTTGGGAGTTCCGTCTTGAAGAAGGCGATTTCCAGGCTGGCGATCTGATCAAAGCTGAACTCTTCACTGCAGGCCAGCTGGTTGACGTTACTGGTCAGTCCAAAGGTAAAGGCTTCGCCGGTACCATCAAGCGCTGGAACTTCCGTGGTCAGGACAACACCCACGGTAACTCCGTGTCGCACCGTGTTCCTGGTTCCATCGGCCAGTGCCAGACTCCTGGTCGTGTGTTCAAGGGCAAGAAGATGTCCGGTCACATGGGCGCCGAGCGCGTGACTGTTCAGTCCCTGGAAGTAGTTCGCGTAGACGCTGAACGCAACCTGCTGCTGATCAAGGGTGCCGTACCTGGCGCTACTGGCGGCGACGTGGTTGTACGTCCAGCTGTCAAGGCTCGCGGTTAAGGGGAAACTGACATGCAACTTAATGTAAATGACGCTCAGGCGATCGAAGTTTCCGAACTGACTTTCGGTGGCGAATTCAACGAGACGCTGGTTCACCAAGCAGTCGTGGCCTACATGGCCGGCGGCCGTCAGGGTACCAAGCAGCAGAAGACCCGTTCCGACGTGGCTGGTGGCGGTAAGCGCCCATGGCGTCAGAAGGGTACTGGTCGTGCTCGTGCTGGTACCACTCGTGGTCCGATCTGGCGTGGCGGTGGTGTAACCTTCGCAGCTCGCCCTCAAGATCACTCGCAAAAGCTCAACAAGAAGATGTACCGCGCAGCTCTGCGCTCCATCCTCGCTGAGCTGGTGCGTAGCGACCGTCTGGTCGTGGTTCAGGACTTCGCTGTTGAAGCACCGAAAACCAAAGATCTGCTGAACAAGCTGAACGGCATGGGTCTGAGCGACGTACTGATCGTCTCCGACGCTGTTGATCAGAACCTGTACCTGGCTGCTCGCAACCTGCCGCACGTCGACGTACGTGACGTACAGGGTTCCGACCCGGTCAGTCTGATCGCATACGAGAAAGTGTTGATCACTGTCTCGGCCGTGAAGAAATTCGAGGAGCTGCTGGGATGAACCAGGAACGCGTATTTAAAGTCCTCCTTGGCCCGCACGTTTCCGAGAAGGCTACCGTTCTGGCTGAGAAAAAAGGCCAGTTCGTATTCAAGGTTGCTACCGATGCAACCAAGCTGGAAATCAAGAAAGCTGTCGAAGGCCTGTTCAACGTAAAAGTTGAAAACGTGTCGACTGTTAACGTTCTGGGTAAAACCAAGCGTACCGCACGTGGTCTGGGCAAGCGTAATGACTGGAAGAAGGCGATCGTATCCCTTCAGCCAGGCCAAGATCTCGATTTCAGCAGCAGTGCTGAGTAAGGAAGGGGTGCATCATGGCAATCGTTAAATGCAAACCGACTTCCCCTGGCCGCCGTTTCGTGGTCAAGGTGGTCAACAAGGAGCTGCACAAAGGCGCTCCTCACGCACCGCTGCTCGAGAAGAAATCGAAGTCTGGTGGTCGTAACAACAATGGCCGCATTACCACTCGTCACGTTGGTGGTGGTCATAAGCAGCATTACCGTCTGGTCGACTTCCGTCGCAACGACAAAGATGGCATTCCAGCCACTGTCGAGCGTATCGAATACGATCCAAACCGTACTGCTCACATCGCCCTGCTGTGCTATGCAGACGGTGAGCGTCGCTACATCATCGCCCCTAAAGGCGTGAGCGCTGGCGACCAGCTGATCGCAGGTGCCCTGGCCCCAATCAAGGCCGGTAACTCCCTGCAGCTGCGTAACATCCCAGTAGGTAGCACCATTCACGGCGTCGAACTGAAGCCGGGTAAAGGTGCTCAGATCGCTCGTTCCGCTGGTGCTTCGGCTCAGCTGATCGCTCGTGACGGCGTATACGTGACTCTGCGTCTGCGTTCCGGTGAGATGCGTAAAGTACTGGCTGAATGCCGTGCGACCCTGGGTGAAGTCTCGAACTCCGAGCACAGCCTGCGTTCGCTGGGTAAAGCTGGTGCCAAACGCTGGCGCGGCGTTCGCCCAACCGTTCGTGGTGTTGCCATGAACCCGGTTGACCACCCGCATGGTGGTGGTGAAGGTCGTACCTCCGGTGGTCGTCATCCGGTATCGCCATGGGGCTTCCCAACCAAGGGTGCTAAAACCCGTGGTAATAAGCGTACCGACAACATGATCGTCCGTCGTCGCAAGTAACTAGAGGGATACGACAGTGCCACGTTCTCTGAAAAAAGGTCCTTTTATCGATCTTCACCTGTTGAAGAAGGTCGAAGTGGCGGTGGAGAAGAACGATCGCAAGCCAGTTAAAACCTGGTCGCGTCGCTCGATGATCCTGCCACAAATGGTCGGTCTGACCATCGCGGTTCACAACGGTCGCCAGCATGTTCCAGTTCTCGTGAACGAAGACATGGTCGGCCACAAACTGGGCGAGTTCGCCGGTACCCGCACCTATCGCGGGCACGTGGCTGACAAGAAAGCCAAGCGTTAAGGGGTAAGGAAATGGAAGTAGCCGCTAAGTTGTCGGGCGCTCGCATCTCCGCCCAGAAAGCCCGCTTGGTCGCCGACCAGATCCGCGGGAAGAAGGTGGGCGAAGCGCTCAACCTGTTGGCCTTCAGCAGCAAAAAAGCCGCTGAAATCATGAAGAAAGTCCTCGAGTCGGCCGTTGCCAACGCCGAACACAACGAAGGCGCAGACGTTGATGACCTGAAGGTCTCCACCGTCTTCGTCAACGAAGGGCGTTCGCTGAAGCGCATCATGCCACGTGCCAAAGGCCGTGCTGATCGCATCGTCAAGCGGTCTTGCCATATCACTGTCAAGGTTGCGGACAAGTAACGGAGTCGATCAGATGGGTCAGAAAGTACATCCCACTGGCATTCGCCTGGGAATCGTCAAGGAGCACACCTCCGTCTGGTACGCAGACGGTGCTACTTACGCAGATTACCTGTTGAAGGATCTGAAAACGCGTGAGTACCTCCAAGACAAACTAAAAAGCGCGTCCGTAAGCCGTATCGATATTCATCGTCCGGCTCAAACTGCACGCATCACCATCCACACCGCTCGTCCCGGTATCGTTATCGGTAAGAAAGGTGAAGATGTCGAGAAGCTGCGTCAGGACCTGACCAAGCAGATGGGTGTGCCTGTGCACATCAACATCGAAGAGATCCGCAAGCCGGAACTCGACGCTATGCTGGTTGCGCAGAGCGTAGCTCAGCAGCTGGAACGCCGCGTAATGTTCCGTCGCGCCATGAAGCGCGCAGTACAGAACGCCATGCGTATTGGTGCCAAGGGCATCAAGATCCAGGTGAGCGGTCGTCTCGGCGGTGCTGAGATTGCTCGTACCGAGTGGTATCGCGAAGGTCGTGTGCCTCTGCACACCCTGCGTGCCGATATCGACTACAACACCTACGAAGCTCACACCACTTACGGTGTGATCGGTGTGAAGGTTTGGATCTTCAAAGGCGAAGTTATTGGTGGTCGCCAAGAAGAACTGAAACCACAAGCACCAGCGCCTCGTAAAAAAGCTGCTAAGTAAGGGGTACGCCAAATGTTGCAACCAAAGCGTACAAAATTCCGCAAGCAGATGACTGGCCACAACCGTGGTCTGGCACTGCGCGGTAGCAAAGTCAGCTTCGGCGAATTCGCTCTGAAAGCTGTTGCTCGCGGTCGCCTCACCGCTCGCCAGATCGAGTCCGCACGTCGTGCGCTGACCCGTCACGTTAAACGTGGCGGTAAGATCTGGATCCGTGTGTTCCCGGACAAGCCGATCTCCAAGAAGCCTCTCGAGGTTCGTATGGGTAAAGGTAAGGGCTCCGTGGAATACTGGGTTGCCCAGATTCAGCCAGGCAAAGTCCTGTACGAGATCGAGGGTGTTTCTGAAGAGCTGGCGCGCGAAGCTTTCGCCCTGGCTGCTGCAAAGCTGCCTCTCGCCACCTCCTTTGTTAAGCGGACGGTGATGTGATGAAAGCGAATGAACTTCGTGAAAAATCGGCACAGCAGCTGAACGAGCAACTGCTCGGCTTGCTGCGCGACCAGTTCAATCTGCGTATGCAGAAAGCAACTGGCCAGTTGGGGCAGTCGCACCTGCTCTCGCAAGTTAAGCGTGACATCGCTCGCGTGAAAACTGTGCTCAACCAGCAGGCAGGTAAGTGATCATGGCTGAAGCTGAAAAAACCGTCCGTACGCTGACTGGCCGTGTCGTCAGCGACAAAATGGACAAGACCATCACCGTACTGATCGAGCGTCGCGTAAAGCACCCGATCTACGGTAAATACGTTAAGCGTTCGACTAAGCTGCACGCGCACGACGAATCCAACCAGTGCAAGATCGGCGACAAGGTTTCCATCCGTGAAACCCGTCCGCTGGCCAAGACCAAGTCCTGGGCACTGGTTGAAGTCCTCGAACGCGCTGTTGAAGTCTAAGGGCTAGGGGTCGGAGAAATTTTATGATTCAGACTCAATCCATGCTCGATGTGGCCGATAACAGCGGCGCTCGTCGCGTCATGTGCATCAAGGTGCTCGGCGGTTCGCACCGTCGTTACGCCGGCATCGGTGACATCATCAAGGTTACCGTCAAGGAAGCAATTCCACGCGGTAAGGTCAAAAAAGGCCAAGTGATGACCGCTGTTGTCGTGCGCACCCGTCACGGTGTTCGTCGCGCTGACGGTTCCATCATTCGTTTCGACGGCAACGCTGCTGTTCTGCTGAACAACAAGCAAGAGCCGATCGGCACTCGCATCTTCGGGCCAGTGACCCGTGAACTTCGTACTGAGAAGTTCATGAAGATCGTCTCGCTCGCCCCTGAAGTGCTGTAAGGAGATCCGACATGCAAAAGATTCGTCGTGACGACGAGATCATCGTGATCGCCGGCAAAGACAAAGGTAAGCGCGGTAAGGTGCTGAAGGTTCTCGCTGATGACCGTCTGGTCATCGGTGGTGTGAACCTGGTCAAGCGTCATACCAAGCCTAACCCGATGGCGGGCGTACAGGGCGGTATCGTCGAGAAAGAAGCGCCTCTGCACGCTTCCAACGTTGCCATCTTCAACGGCGAAACCAACAAGGCTGACCGCGTTGGTTTCAAAGTAGAAGACGGTAAAAAAATTCGTGTCTTCAAGTCGACCCAAAAAGCGGTTGATGCTTGAACACTGCTAGGTAGAAGACCATGGCACGACTGAAAGAGATTTACCGGAACGAAATCGCTCCTAAGCTTAAGGAAGAACTTAAGCTGTCGAACGTGATGGAAGTTCCGCGCGTTACCAAGATCACCCTGAACATGGGTCTGGGCGAAGCGATCGGCGACAAGAAAGTCATCGAGCACGCTGTTGCCGACCTGGAAAAGATCACCGGTCAAAAGCCGGTCGTGACTTTCGCTCGCAAATCCATCGCTGGCTTCAAAGTCCGCGAAGGCTGGCCGATCGGCGTCAAGGTGACCCTGCGTAGCGACAAGATGTACGAATTCCTGGACCGCCTGCTGGCGATCTCCCTGCCTCGGGTTCGCGACTTCCGCGGCCTGAATGCCAAGTCCTTCGATGGCCGTGGCAACTACAGCATGGGCGTGAAAGAGCAGATCATCTTCCCGGAAATCGATTACGACAAGATCGATGCTCTGCGCGGTTTGGACATCACCCTGACCACCACTGCTCGTTCGGACGACGAAGGCCGCGCTCTGCTGCGTGCTTTCAAGTTCCCGTTCCGCAACTGATTGGAGTAGGAAAATGGCCAAGAAGAGCATGAAAAACCGCGAGCTGAAGCGTCAGCTCACGGTAGCCAAGTTCGCTAAGAAGCGTGCTGAGCTGAAAGCGACCATCGTCAACGTTAACGCCTCTCCAGAAGAGCGTTTCGCTGCCGTTGTCGCTCTGCAGAAGCAGCCGCGTGATGCCAGCGCTGCGCGCCTGCGCAACCGTTGCCGCCTGACCGGTCGTCCTCACGGTGTATACCGTAAGTTCGGCCTGGGCCGTAACATGCTGCGTCAAGCTGCAATGCGCGGTGACGTACCAGGTCTGGTTAAAGCCTCCTGGTAATCGCTGCAGGCAAGATCCTGGTGGAAGGGGAGCAATCTTCCGACCGCCGGTGACCTTGCCATCAAACAAGCCCCTATATGGGGCTTGTTTCGTTTCTGCCTTGTGTCTAGAATGACCGGCTCACCTGAGCCTGGGTTTTTTGCCCAATCCGCTCGGGTGGTTGTCATAGCCGCAAGGCTAATAATTCTTGTATCAGGAGCATCTAGCCCATGAGTATGCAGGACCCGTTAGCGGACATGCTAACTCGCATCCGTAATGCCCAGATGGCTGAAAAGTCCGTCGTAAGCATGCCTTCCTCTACCCTGAAGGTCGCGGTTGCCAAAGTTCTGAAGGACGAAGGTTACATCGCTGGCTACCAGGTAACTGGTGAGGCCAAGCCTTCCCTGTCGATCGAACTGAAGTACTTCGAAGGCCGTCCGGTCATCGAGGAACTGAAGCGCTCCAGCCGTCCAGGCCTGCGCCAGTACAAGGCCGTCACCGATCTGCCGAAAGTACGTGGCGGTCTGGGCGTGTCTATCGTCTCCACCAACAAAGGTGTGATGACTGATCGCGCTGCGCGCGCTGCCGGTGTCGGCGGCGAAGTTCTGTGCACAGTGTTCTAAGGGGGGATAGACATGTCTCGCGTCGCTAAGAACCCCGTTAAGCTGCCATCCGGTGTCGAAGTCAAATTCGCTGGCCAGCAGCTTTCGGTGAAGGGTGCTAAAGGCACTCTCGAACTGAACGTTCACTCGTCTGTTGAAGTTACCGAAGAGTCTGGTGAGCTGCGTTTCGTCGCTCGCAATGGTGACCAGCAAGCTCGTGCCATGGCCGGTACTACCCGTGCCCTGGTCAACAACATGGTCCAAGGCGTAAGCCAAGGCTTCGAGCGTAAGCTCCAGCTGGTCGGTGTTGGTTACAAGGCACAGGCCAAGGGCACCGTCCTGAACCTGGCCCTGGGCTTCTCTCACCCAGTGGACTACGAACTGCCAGCCGGTATCACCGCTGAAACACCTAGCCAGACCGACATCCTGATCAAGGGTATCGATAAGCAGCTGGTAGGTCAGGTGGCCGCTGAAATCCGCGACTTCCGTCCGCCAGAGCCTTACAAAGGTAAAGGTGTGCGTTACGCGGACGAAGTAGTCCGTCGTAAAGAAGCCAAGAAGAAGTAGGGCCTAGTAAATGACCGACAAAAAAGTTATTCGACTGCGTCGCGCTCGCAAAGCACGTCTCAAGATGCACGAACTCGAAGTCGTGCGCCTGTGCGTGTTCCGCTCCTCGCAGCACATCTACGCCCAGGTCATTTCGGCCGACGGCAGCAAGGTTCTGGCAAGCGCCTCGACCTTGGACAAAGACCTGCGTGATGGCGCCACTGGCAACATCGACGCGGCCACTAAGGTTGGCAAGCTGGTAGCTGAGCGTGCGAAAGCCGCCGGTGTATCTCAAGTTGCCTTTGACCGTTCCGGCTTCAAGTACCATGGCCGCGTCAAAGCGCTGGCTGATGCTGCTCGTGAAGGCGGGCTGGAGTTCTAAGTTATGGCAAATAACGATCAAAAGCGCGACGAAGGCTACATCGAGAAGCTGGTTCAAGTTAACCGCGTTGCCAAAACCGTAAAAGGCGGCCGTATCTTCACCTTCACCGCGCTGACCGTGGTAGGTGATGGTAAAGGTCGTGTTGGCTTCGGCCGTGGCAAGTCGCGCGAAGTACCAGCCGCGATCCAGAAAGCCATGGAAGCTGCTCGCCGCAACATGATTCAGGTTGACCTGAAGGGCACCACCCTGCAGTACGCCACCAAGGCTGCCCACGGCGCCTCGAAGGTTTACATGCAGCCTGCCTCGGAAGGTACCGGTATCATCGCCGGTGGCGCAATGCGTGCTGTCCTGGAAGTTGCTGGTGTTCAGAACGTTCTGGCCAAGTGCTACGGTTCGACCAACCCAGTGAACGTGGTTTACGCCACCTTCAAGGGTCTGAAAGCCATGCAATCTCCTGAATCCATTGCTGCCAAGCGCGGCAAGAGCGTCGAGGAGATCTTCTGATCATGGCAACCGTAAAAGTAACGCTGATCAAGAGCGTCTCGGGCCGTCTGCCTAACCACAAGCTGTGCGTTAAAGGCCTGGGTCTGCGTCGTATCGGTCACACTGTAGAAGTCCAGGATACTCCCGAGAACCGCGGGATGATCAACAAGGCTTACTACATGCTGAAGGTCGAGGGCTAATCGATGAAACTCAATGATCTGAGTCCAGCGCCGGGTTCCCGTCGCGAGAAGCATCGTCCAGGTCGTGGTATCGGTAGCGGTCTGGGTAAGACCGGCGGCCGTGGCCACAAAGGTCAGACTTCCCGTTCGGGTGGTTCGATCGCTCCTGGCTTCGAAGGCGGTCAACAGCCGCTGCACCGTCGTCTGCCGAAGTTCGGCTTCGTTTCCCTGAAAGCCATGGACCGCGCAGAAGTGCGTCTGTCCGAGCTGGCCAAAGTGGAAGGCGACGTGATCTCCGTGCAATCCCTGAAGGATGCCAACGTGATCAACCAGCACATTCAGCGTGTGAAAATCATGCTGTCTGGCGAAGTTACTCGCGCAGTCACCATCAAGGGCATCGCAGCCACCAAGGGTGCGCGTGCGGCTATCGAAGCAGCTGGCGGCAAATTCGAGGAATAAATGGCTAAGCAAGGTGCTCTCTCTTCGCTCGGTAAGGGCGGGATGTCGGAACTCTGGGCTCGTCTGCGCTTTCTGTTCATGGCGATCATCGTCTATCGGATAGGTGCGCATATCCCGGTTCCCGGCATCAATCCGGACCGTCTGGCGGATCTGTTTCGGCAGAATGAGGGGACCATTCTTAGCTTGTTCAACATGTTTTCCGGTGGCGCGCTCGAGCGCATGAGCATCTTTGCACTGGGGATCATGCCGTACATTTCGGCATCGATCATCATGCAGCTGATGACCGCGGTCAGCCCGCAACTGGAGCAGTTGAAGAAGGAAGGTGAAGCTGGCCGTCGCAAGATCAGCCAGTACACCCGCTACGGCACCGTTATCCTGGCACTGGTTCAAGCCATTGGCATGTCCATTGGCCTGGCCAACCAGGGCGTGGCGTTTTCTGTGGGCCTGGGCTTCCATGTCGTCGCCGTCTCCACCTTCGTGGCAGGCGCGATGTTCATGATGTGGCTGGGCGAGCAGATCACCGAGCGCGGTGTGGGCAACGGTATCTCGATGTTGATCTTCGCAGGTATCGTTGCCGGTCTTCCGAGAGCAATCGGGCAGTCTTTCGAGTCTGCACGCACAGGCGATATCAACATTTTCGCCTTGGTCGCTATCGGTTTGCTGGCAGTAGCGATTATCGGTTTCGTGGTGTTCATTGAGCGTGGTCAGCGTCGTATCGCCGTTCACTACGCCAAGCGTCAGCAGGGCCGCAAGGTCTTCGCTGCGCAGACCAGCCACTTGCCGTTGAAGGTGAACATGGCGGGGGTTATCCCGGCCATTTTCGCGAGCAGCATTTTGCTGTTCCCGGCTTCGCTGGGTGCCTGGTTCGGTCAGTCCGAAGGTATGGGCTGGCTGCAGGACATCTCGCAGTCGATCGCTCCTGGTCAGCCGTTGAACATTCTGCTGTTTAGTGCAGGGATCATTTTCTTCTGCTTCTTCTACACAGCATTGATGTTCAATCCGAAAGACGTAGCGGAAAACCTGAAGAAGTCCGGTGCCTTTATTCCGGGTATCCGTCCTGGTGAGCAGTCGGCGCGCTACATTGATGGCGTTCTGACCCGTTTGACCATGTTCGGTGCTCTTTACATGATGGCCGTCTGCCTTCTGCCCCAGTTCCTGGTGGTGGCAGCAAATGTGCCGTTCTACCTTGGCGGGACCTCGTTGCTGATTGTGGTAGTGGTTGTGATGGACTTCATGTCCCAAGTACAATCGCACCTCGTTTCGCACCAGTACGAATCCCTGATGAAGAAAGCCAACCTGAAAGGCTACGGTGGCAGCGGTCTGCTGCGCTGATACGCCCCTAAGGTTCGAGGAGTCGGTAATGAAAGTTCGTGCATCGGTGAAAAAGCTGTGCCGTAACTGCAAGATCATCCGTCGCGAAGGCGTCGTACGAGTGATCTGCAGCGCGGAACCGCGTCACAAACAGCGCCAAGGCTGAGTGTGATCTGCGCTTCAAACCCAGCAGCTAGTGTGCTGCTGGGTTGATTATTCGTTTCTACAGCGATATTATCTCGCGCCCTATTTCTTGGCTTCCGGGGCGTAGGTAGCTGTCAATTGGAGTCCCACTGAATGGCCCGTATTGCAGGCGTCAACATTCCAGATAACAAGCATACTGTTATCTCGCTGACCTACATCTATGGTGTCGGTCGCACAACTGCACAGAAGATCTGTGCAGACGCTGGTGTAAATCCAGCCGCTAAGATCAAGGATCTGAGCGACGAGCAAATCGAAACCCTGCGTGGCGAAGTTGCGAAGTTCACCACCGAAGGTGACCTGCGTCGTGACATCAACATGAAGATCAAGCGCTTGATGGACCTGGGTTGCTACCGCGGCCTGCGTCATCGTAAAGGTCTGCCGGTTCGCGGTCAGCGCACCAAGACCAACGCACGCACCCGTAAGGGCCCGCGTAAGCCGATCCGCAAGTAATCGCCCAGGAATATAGACATGGCAAAACCTGCTGCTCGTCCTCGTAAGAAAATCAAAAAGACAGTGGTTGATGGCATCGCCCACATCCATGCGTCTTTCAACAACACCATCGTGACCATCACCGACCGTCAGGGCAATGCTTTGTCCTGGGCGACCTCCGGTGGTTCGGGTTTCCGTGGTTCGCGCAAATCCACCCCGTTCGCAGCTCAGATCGCTGCTGAGCGTGCTGGTCAAGCTGCGCTGGAATACGGTCTGAAGAACCTTGACGTTAACGTCAAGGGTCCAGGTCCAGGTCGTGAGTCCGCCGTTCGTGCATTGAACAGCTGCGGCTACAAGATCGCCAGCATCACCGACGTGACGCCTATCCCGCATAACGGGTGCCGTCCGCCGAAGAAGCGTCGCGTGTAATCAGGAGACAGAAGAATGGCACGTTACATTGGTCCAAAATGCAAACTGTCTCGTCGTGAAGGCACCGATCTGTTCCTGAAGAGCGGCGTTCGCGCTCTGGAATCGAAGTGCAACATCGAAGCAGCCCCAGGTATCCACGGCCAGCGCCGTGGCCGTCAGTCCGACTACGGCACCCAGCTGCGTGAGAAACAAAAAGTCCGTCGTATCTACGGTGTTCTGGAGCGTCAGTTCCGCGGTTACTACCAAGCTGCTGCCTCGAAAAAAGGCGCAACCGGTGAGAACCTGCTGCAACTGCTCGAGTGCCGTCTGGATAACGTCGTTTACCGTATGGGCTTCGGCTCGACTCGTTCCGAGTCGCGTCAGCTGGTTTCGCACAAAGCGATCAGCGTCAACGGTAAGACTGTAAACATTCCATCCTACCAAGTTCGTCCGGGTGACGTGGTCGCGGTCCGCGAGAAGTCGCTGGCCCAGCTGCGCATTGTTCAAGCCCTTGAACTGTGCGCCCAGCGTGGCCGCGTTGAGTGGGTTGACGTGGATGCTGCTAAAAAGTCGGGCGTTTTCAAGAACGTTCCTGCTCGCAGCGACCTGTCTGCCGACATCAACGAAAACCTGATTGTCGAGCTCTACTCCAAGTAAGGGCTAGAAAATAGGTGCATCCATGCAGATTTCGGTAAATGAGTTCCTGACTCCCCGCCACATTGATGTGCAGGTAGTCAGTCCGACCCGCGCCAAGATCACGCTCGAGCCTCTCGAGCGTGGCTTTGGCCACACCCTGGGCAACGCGCTGCGCCGCATCCTGTTGTCCTCTATGCCTGGCTGTGCAGTAGTCGAGGCCGAGATCGATGGCGTACTCCACGAGTACTCCGCGATCGAAGGTGTTCAGGAAGACGTAATTGAAATCCTGTTGAACCTGAAAGGCCTGGCTATCAAACTGCACGGTCGTGACGAAGTTACGCTGACCTTGTCGAAAAAGGGTTCGGGGGTGGTTACCGCTGCCGATATTCAGCTGGATCACGATGTCGAGATCGTCAACCCCGATCACGTAATCGCGAACCTGGCGTCGAATGGCGCCCTGAACATGAAGCTCACCGTAGCTCGTGGTCGTGGTTACGAGCCGGCCGACTCCCGTCAAACCGACGAAGACGAAAGCCGTAGCATTGGCCGTCTGCAGTTGGACGCTTCGTTCAGCCCGGTGCGTCGTATCGCCTATGTGGTCGAAAACGCCCGTGTTGAACAGCGTACCAACCTGGACAAACTGGTCATTGATCTGGAAACCAACGGCACCCTGGATCCTGAAGAGGCTATCCGCCGCGCTGCGACCATCCTGCAACAGCAGTTGGCCGCGTTCGTCGACCTCAAAGGTGACAGCGAGCCTGTCGTAGTCGAGCAGGAAGACGAGATCGATCCGATCCTGCTGCGTCCGGTTGACGACCTGGAACTGACTGTACGTTCGGCCAACTGCCTCAAGGCGGAGAACATCTACTACATCGGCGACCTGATTCAGCGTACCGAAGTAGAGCTGTTGAAGACTCCTAACCTGGGCAAGAAGTCCCTGACTGAAATCAAGGACGTGCTGGCCTCTCGTGGTCTGTCTCTCGGCATGCGCCTCGACAACTGGCCGCCTGCAAGTCTTAAGAAAGACGACAAGGCGACCGCCTGATCGTCGTAATCACCGAACGTAGTGTTTGGTAAGGAATGAATCATGCGTCATCGTAAAAGTGGACGTCACCTGAGCCGTACCAGCTCTCACCGCAAGGCTATGTTCCAGAACATGGCAGTGTCGCTGATCGAGCACGAGCTGATCAAAACCACCCTGCCGAAAGCCAAGGAACTGCGCCGCGTTGCCGAGCCGCTGATCACCCTGGCCAAGGAAGACAGCGTTGCTAACCGTCGTCTGGCCTTCGATCGTACCCGTTCGAAGTCCGCTGTTGGCAAACTGTTCAACGACCTGGGCAAGCGTTACGCCACCCGTCAGGGCGGCTACCTGCGCATCCTGAAGTGCGGTTTCCGCGCTGGCGACAACGCGCCTATGGCGTACGTCGAGCTGGTTGATCGTCCGGTCGGCGGTGCTGTAGAAGCTGCTGAGTAAGACGTTCTGTCTGCTACAAAGAACCGGGCCTAGTGCCCGGTTTTTTGTTTCTACGTACATTGTTTATTTCTATTGATTCAAGTCATGTAATGAATTTGTCCCTGTAACCTTGCTCGTCAATACTCTCTCCAAGCCGATTAGCCGGCGCTTGAAGACCGATAAGGAGAGCCCATGAGCAAGATTCTTACTACCGCCAGCGGTGCGCCAGTAGCCGATAACCAGAACTCCCGCTCCGCCGGCCCGCGTGGCCCATTGTTGCTCGACGACTTTCACCTGATCGAGAAACTCGCCCACTTCAACCGCGAGAACATTCCTGAGCGCCGTGTGCACGCCAAGGGCTCGGGCGCCTATGGCACCTTTACTGTTACCCGCGACATTACCGGCTATACCAGCGCCAAGCTGTTTGAACAGATCGGCAAACAGACCGAGACCTTCCTGCGCTTCTCCACTGTCGGTGGCGAGCGTGGCTCTGCGGATACCGAGCGCGACCCGCGTGGTTTCGCGGTCAAGTTCTACACCGAAGAAGGCAACTGGGACATCGTTGGCAACAACACGCCCGTGTTCTTCATTCGCGACCCGCTGAAGTTCCCGGACTTTATCCACACCCAGAAGCGCCACCCGCAGTCCAACCTGAAGAATGCCCAGATGATGTGGGACTTCTGGTCCCACTCCCCTGAGGCGCTGCACCAGGTCACCATACTGTTTTCCGACCGTGGTATCCCGGATGGCTATCGCCACATGCACGGCTTCGGCAGCCACACCTACAGCCTGATCAATGCCAAGGGTGAGCGTACTTGGGTGAAGTGGCACTTCAAGACCCAACAAGGCATCAAGAACCTCGCTCCGGCAGAAGCAGCGCGCCTGGCGGGTACTGACCCGGACTACGCCCAGCGCGACCTGTTCGAAGCGATCGAGCGTGGCGACTACCCGCGTTGGACGGTTTGTATCCAGGTGATGAGCGAAGCCGAGGCTGCGAGTCGCGACGAGAACCCCTTTGACGTGACCAAGACTTGGTCGCAGAGGGACTACCCGCTGATCGAGGTGGGCGTGCTGGAGCTCAACCGTAACCCGCTCAACTACTTCGCGGAAGTCGAGCAAGCAGCGTTCGGGCCCAGCAATATGGTGCCAGGGGTCGGCCTGTCGCCGGACCGGATGTTGCAGGGCCGTGTATTCGCCTACGCCGACGCGCACCGTTACCGCGTGGGCACCAACCACCAGCAGTTGCCGGTGAATGCGCCTCGCTGCCCGGTTAATAGCTACCAGCGCGACGGTTCCATGGCCACCGGCAGCTACGGCAGTGCACCAAACTACGAGCCCAATAGCCACGCTGATGCGCCGAAGCAGTCGCCACGCCATGCCGAGCCAGCGCTGGCCTTGAACGGTTCGGCGGACCGTTACGATCACCGTGAGGACACCGACTACTTCAGCCACGCCGGCGCGCTGTTCCGCTTGATGAACGCTGAGCAGAAAGCCCTGTTGATCAGCAACATCGCCGGTACCATGGTGGGTGTCAGCGAGGACGTGATTCAGCGTCAGTTGCAGTACTTCTTCAAGGCCGATCCGGCCTATGGCGAAGGGATTGCCAAGGCGTTGGGCGTCCATCTCGCCTAACTCTAAGTGATAAGCAGAACCGCCCTCATTTGGGCGGTTTTTCAATGAATATCACTACTGTTTAACCGATTTTTTGCGTCTAATTGCGCGTTTTTCAGTGACCGCAGGCAAAAGCTGGTTCACACTATGTGGCATAGTCGTTTTCACATGGAGAATCAGGGCGATGCAAGGCCACCCGGACGTAATCAACTACCTCGTCACGCTGCTGAAGGGCGAACTGGCGGCACGCGACCAGTACTTCATTCATTCGCGCATGTACGAAGACTGGGGCCTGTCCAAGCTCTACGAGCGCATCAACCACGAAATGGAAGAAGAGACCCAGCACGCCGATGCTCTGATGCGTCGCATCCTCATGCTTGAAGGCACCCCCGACATGCGTGCGGACGATCTGGAAGTCGGCAGCACCGTACCGGAAATGATCGAGGCTGACCTCAAGCTCGAGTACAAGGTGCGCGGCGCGCTTTGCAAAGGTATCGAGCTGTGTGAACTGCACAAGGACTACATCAGCCGTGACATCCTGCGTGCACAGTTGGCCGATACCGAAGAAGATCACACCTACTGGCTGGAGAAGCAGCAGGGCCTGATCAAGGCCATCGGCCTGGAAAACTACCTGCAGTCGCAGATGTAAGTTATCCACAGACTCAAGAAAAAGCCCCTGGCACCAACGGTACCAGGGGCTTTTTCATCGCATCGGCGGCAGTCAGGCTCGGTCCCGCTCCAGCAGCGGTTTCAGGTAATGGCCGGTGTACGACTGTTTCATCTCGCTCAGCTCTTCCGGCGTGCCGCAGGCAATGATCTGCCCACCCTTGGAGCCACCCTCGGGTCCCAGGTCCACCAGCCAGTCGGCGGTCTTGATCACATCCAGGTTATGCTCGATCACCACCACGGTATTGCCGTGGTCGCGCAGGCGATGCAACACGTCCAACAACTGCTGGATGTCGGCGAAGTGCAGGCCCGTGGTCGGCTCGTCGAGGATGTACAGGGTCTTGCCGGTATCGCGCTTGGACAGCTCGCGTGACAGCTTCACCCGCTGCGCTTCACCACCGGACAGCGTGGTTGCCGACTGCCCCAGCTTGATGTACGACAAGCCCACATCCATCAGCGTTTGCAGCTTGCGCGCCAGCGCCGGTACCGCATCGAAGAACTCGCGGGCATCCTCGATGGTCATTTCCAGCACCTCGTGGATGTTCTTGCCCTTGTACTTGATCTCCAGCGTTTCTCGGTTGTAGCGCTTGCTCTTGCACACGTCGCACGGCACGTAGATGTCCGGCAGGAAGTGCATTTCCACCTTGATCAGGCCATCGCCCTGACAGGCCTCGCAACGGCCGCCTTTGACGTTGAACGAGAAGCGCCCTGGGCCATAACCACGTGAACGCGATTCCGGCACCCCTGAGAACAGCTCGCGGATCGGCGTGAAGATACCGGTGTAGGTCGCCGGGTTGGAACGCGGGGTGCGGCCGATCGGGCTCTGGTCGATGTCCACCACTTTGTCCAGGTGTTGCAGGCCGTCCATGCTGCCATGCGGTGCGGCTTCCAGGCTGCTTGCGCCATTGAGGGCGGTGGCGGCCAAGGGGAACAGGGTGTTGTTGATCAGCGTCGATTTGCCCGACCCGGACACCCCGGTCACGCAGGTCATCAGGCCCACCGGGATTTCCAGGTCGACGTTCTGCAGGTTGTTGCCTCGCGCGCCCTTGAGCTTGAGCTGCAGTTTCTTGTTGCGCGGCGTGCGCTTGGCCGGTACGGCGATCTTCTTGCGCCCGGACAGGTACTTGCCCGTCAACGAATCGGGATGGTCCATGACCTCCTGTGGCGAGCCCTCCGCGACGATCTGCCCACCGTGCACACCGGCACCTGGGCCGATGTCGACGACGTAGTCGGCCAGGCGAATGGCGTCCTCGTCGTGTTCCACCACGATCACCGTGTTACCCAGGTCGCGCAAGTGGTTGAGGGTGGCCAGCAAGCGGTCGTTATCGCGTTGATGAAGGCCGATGGACGGTTCATCAAGAATGTACATCACCCCCACCAAGCCCGCGCCGATCTGGCTAGCCAGGCGGATACGTTGTGCTTCACCACCTGACAGGGTGTCAGCGCTACGGTCCAGGGTCAGGTAGTCGAGGCCGACATTGACCAGAAACTGCAGGCGCTCGCAGATCTCCTTGAGGATCTTCGCCGCGATTTCGCCACGGCGCCCGGTCAGGGTCAGCTCGCCAAAGTAGTTGCTGGCTTCACCGATCGGCAGGTTGGTGACGGCTGGCAGGGTCTTTTCGCCCACCCATACATGGCGTGCCTCGCGGCGCAGGCGTGTACCTCGGCAATCTGGGCAAGGTTGCGTGCCGAGGAACTTGGCCAGTTCTTCACGCACGGTGGCCGATTCGGTTTCGCGGTAGCGGCGCTCCAGGTTTGGCACAATGCCTTCGAACGGGTGTGAGCGCTTGACGATATCGCCACGGTCGTTGAGGTACTTGAAGTCGACACTCTGCTTGCCACTGCCCTGCAGAATCACCTTCTGGTGTTCGGCCGACAATTCGCCGAATGGCTCTTCGAGGCTGAAGCCATAATGTGCGGCCAGCGAGCCGAGCATCTGGAAGTAGTACACGTTACGCCGGTCCCAGCCGCGGATCGCGCCTTCGGCAAGGGTGAGTTCGGCATTGACCAGGCGCTTGGTGTCGAAGAACTGTTTTACCCCCAGGCCATCGCAGGTCGGGCAGGCACCGGCCGGGTTGTTGAAGGAAAACAGCTTCGGCTCCAGCTCGCTGATCGCGTGGCCGCACACCGGGCATGCGAAGCGCGCGGAGAAGATCATTTCTTCGCCTTGCTCGTCGTCCATCGGCGCCACCAGAGCGATGCCGTCCGCCAGCTTCAAGGCGGTCTCGAACGACTCCGCCAGGCGCTGCTGCAGGTCGGCGCGGACCTTGAAGCGGTCCACCACCACATCGATGCTGTGCTTTTTCTGCTTGTCCAGCTTGGGCAGCTCATCGAGCTCGTAGAGCTTGCCGTTGACCCGGGCCCGCACGAAGCCCTGGGCCCGCAGTTCGTCGAACACCGCCAGATGCTCGCCCTTGCGTTCGCGCACTACCGGTGCCAGCAGCATCAACTTGCTGCCTTCCGGGCGCTCCAGCACCAGGTCGACCATCTGGCTGATCGTTTGCGCCTCCAGCGGGATGTCGTGGTCCGGGCAGCGGGGGGTGCCGACTCGGGCGTACAGCAGGCGCAGGTAGTCGTAGATTTCGGTAATGGTGCCGACCGTGGAGCGCGGGTTGTGCGAGGTCGACTTCTGCTCGATGGAAATCGCCGGCGACAGGCCTTCGATGGTGTCGACGTCGGGCTTTTCCATCATCGACAGGAACTGCCGGGCGTAGGCCGACAGCGATTCGACGTAGCGGCGTTGGCCTTCGGCGTACAAGGTATCGAACGCCAGGGAAGACTTGCCGGAACCGGACAGGCCGGTGATCACGATCAGCTTGTCCCGGGGCAGGGTCAGGTCGATGTTCTTCAGGTTGTGGGTACGTGCCCCACGAATCAGGATCTTGTCCACTGCGGCCTCGCTCGGCGGGCATAAACAAGGAAGTATACGGCGCGCCAGTATGACGCGGCAAAGCGTCGCGTAGATGCCGTCAAGCTGTCGGACTGATAGAATCGCCGCCGGTTCACACGAGGTTAATCCATGCACGACACCCACAACGAGCGCATGAGTGGCGGCGAAACCCGCGCCGCTGGCGGCCTTGCCCTGGTCTTTGCCTTTCGTATGCTGGGCATGTTCATGGTCTTGCCGGTACTGGCCACCTACGGCATGGACCTGGCCGGCGCCACACCTGCGCTGATCGGCCTGGCCATTGGTGCCTATGGCCTGACTCAGGCGGTACTGCAGATTCCATTCGGGATGATTTCCGACCGCATTGGCCGTCGTCCAGTGATTTACCTGGGGTTGGTGATCTTCGCCCTCGGCAGTGTGCTGGCAGCCCAGGCCGACTCCATCTGGGGCGTGATTGCCGGGCGCATCCTGCAGGGCGCCGGGGCGATTTCTGCCGCAGTCATGGCGTTGCTGTCCGACCTCACCCGCGAACAACACCGGACCAAGGCCATGGCCATGATTGGCATGAGCATCGGCTTGTCGTTCGCTGTCGCCATGGTCGTCGGCCCCTTGCTGACAAGTGCCTTTGGTTTGTCAGGTTTGTTCTTCGCCACGGCAGGGCTTGCCCTGGTTGGCATAGCGCTGATCGCGTTCGTCGTGCCCAACACCCACAGCATCCTGCAGCACCGCGAGTCGGGTGTGGCCCGCAAGGCACTCGGCCCAACCCTGCGCCACCCGGACCTTCTGCGCCTGGACGTGGGCATCTTCATCCTGCACGCCATCCTCATGGCCAGCTTCGTCGCGCTGCCGCTGGCCTTCGTCGAGCGTGGCGGCCTGCCCAAGGAAGAGCATTGGTGGGTGTACCTGACCGCGCTGTTCATCTCATTTTTTGCAATGGTCCCGTTCATCATCTACGGCGAAAAAAAGCGCAAGATGAAACGCGTGTTGGCTGGCGCGGTCAGTGTCCTGCTGCTGACAGAGATATACTTCTGGGAGTGGGCTGACGGTTTGCGCGGACTGGTGATTGGCACCGTGGTATTCTTTACCGCATTCAACCTGTTGGAGGCTTCGTTGCCTTCGCTGGTGAGCAAGGTGTCGCCTGCCGGTGGCAAGGGGACGGCGATGGGGGTGTATTCCACCAGCCAGTTCCTCGGTGCGGCACTGGGCGGAATCCTCGGTGGCTGGTTGTTCCAGCACGGTGGGCTGGACACGGTGTTCCTTGGTTGCGCGGTGCTGTGTGCCATCTGGCTGATCGTCGCCTTGCGCATGAACGAGCCGCCGTATGTGACCAGCCTGCGTATGCCGCTGACGCCCGAAGCAGTCCGTGAAGCCGGCCTGACCGAGCGCCTGATGGCCGTGCCGGGTGTGACCGACGCTGTGGTGGTGGCAGAAGAAGCCGCCATCTATATCAAACTGGATACGAAAATTTTGGACCGTGCGACCCTTGAGCGACTGGTGAACCCAGCCTCTTCGGCGTGCGAAGCCTAGGAGAACGTTATGGCCCGTGGGGTTAACAAAGTCATTCTGGTCGGCACCTGTGGCCAGGATCCCGAAGTCCGCTACCTGCCCAACGGTAACGCCGTGACCAACCTGAGCCTGGCTACCAGCGAGCAGTGGACCGACAAGCAGTCGGGCCAGAAGGTCGAGCGTACCGAGTGGCACCGTGTGTCGCTGTTCGGCAAGGTTGCCGAAATCGCCGGCGAGTACCTGCGTAAAGGTTCGCAGTGCTACATCGAAGGCAAGCTGCAGACTCGCGAGTGGGAAAAAGACGGTATCAAGCGCTACACCACCGAGATCATCGTCGACATCAACGGCACCATGCAGCTGCTCGGCGGTCGTCCGCAGGGTCAGCAGCAGGGCGGCGACCCGTACAACCAGGGTGGCGGCAACTACGGTGGCGGTCAACAGCAGCAGTACAACCAGGCCCCGCCTCGTCAGCAGGCCCAGCGCCCGCAACAGGCCCCTCAGCGCCCAGCGCCACAGCAGCCTGCACCGCAGCCGGCCGCTGACTTCGACAGCTTCGATGACGATATTCCGTTCTGATCAGAACAGTCAGGCGTCTAGCAAGACCAGAAACCCAGGGCAGTTGCCCTGGGTTTTTTATTGCTTTCGGGGCATGCCAATAGAAAGGTGAATGCCACACGTTGCTTGTCGCAGCATCGGCACCGCTATGAAATCGAGCGCCGCTCGAACGCCGCTCGATTTCACAGACACAAAAAACGCTGAGGCAGGTGCCTTAACTCCTGACTCAAGTCATCGCACCTTCTCGATTCTTGACTAGTCTTATCTATTGGCGGCCGTCAAAACCGCCACCGTGACTACCAAGAGGCGCCGGCCATGTTCCGCGCGTCCACCACCTGATCAGGAGTGCACGATGGACCTCAACCGTCGGCAATTCTTCAAGGTCGCCGCTGTCGGCCTTGGAGGCTCGAGCCTGGCGGCGTTGGGCATGGCCCCGACGCCGGCCTTCGCCGAGCAGGTGCGTCACTTCAAGCTGGCGCATACCAAAGAAGCCCGTAATACCTGCCCCTACTGCTCGGTCGGCTGCGGCCTGATCCTGTACAGCCAGGGCGATGCAGGCAAGAACGTCAAACAGAACATCATCCATATCGAAGGTGACGCCGACCACCCGGTCAACCGTGGCACCCTGTGCCCGAAAGGCGCCGGCCTGCTGGACTTTATCCACAGCCCGAGCCGCCTGCAGTACCCCGAGGTACGCAAGCCGGGCAGCAAGGAGTGGGTGCGGGTGAGCTGGGACGAGGCGCTCGACCGCGTCGCCGACCTGATGAAGCAGGACCGCGACGCCAACTTCATCGAGAAAAACGCCCAGGGGCAAACCGTCAACCGTTGGCTCACCACCGGTTTTCTGGCTGCCTCCGCTGCCTCCAGCGAGGCTGGTTACCTGACCCACAAGGTCGTCCGCGCAACAGGCATGCTGGGGTTCGATAACCAGGCACGTGTCTGACATGGCCCGACGGTGGCAAGTCTTGCCCCGACGTACGGCCGTGGCGCCATGACCAACCACTGGTCCGATATCGCCAACGCGAATCTGGTCCTGGTGATGGGTGGCAACGCAGCAGAAGCGCATCCGTGCGGCTTTAAGTGGGTGACCGAGGCCAAGGCGCACAACAAGGCGCGGCTGATCGTGGTCGACCCGCGGTTTACCCGTACCGCTTCGGTCGCGGACTACTACGCGCCAATTCGCACCGGTACCGACATCGCCTTCATGGGCGGGCTGATCAACTACCTGCTGAGCACCGACAAGATCCAGCACGAGTACGTGCGCAACTACACCGACGTGTCGTTCATCGTCAAAGAGAACTATGGCTTCGAGGATGGGCTGTTCAGCGGCTACGACGAAGCCAAGCGTGTGTACGCCGACAAGTCCGGCTGGGGTTACGAGCTGGGTGAGGACGGCTATGCCAAGGTCGACCCGACCCTGCAGCACCCGCGCTGCGTGTTCCAGCTGATGAAGCAGCATTACAGCCGCTATACCCCGGAACTGGCGAGCATGACCTGTGGCATGCCGCAGGACGCCATGATGAAGGTCTGGGAAGAGATCGCCACATGCTCGGCACCGGGCAAGACCATGACGATTCTCTATGCACTGGGCTGGACGCAACACTCGATCGGTGCGCAAATCATCCGCAGTGCAGCCATGGTCCAGTTGCTGTTGGGCAACGTCGGCATGCCGGGTGGCGGGGTCAACGCCCTGCGGGGGCACTCCAACATCCAGGGCCTGACCGACCTCGGCCTGCTGTCCAACTCGCTGCCGGGTTACCTGACCTTGGCCGGCGATGCCGAGCAGGATTACGCCACCTATATCGACAAACGCGCTTCCAAGCCGCTGCGTCCTGGGCAGCTGTCGTACTGGCAGAACTACGGCAAGTTCCACGTCAGCCTGATGAAGGCCTGGTACGGTGCCAACGCCACGGCGGAAAACAACTGGGGCTATGACTGGCTGCCGAAGCTCGACGTACCGGCCTACGACGTGCTGCGCATGTTCGAGATGATGGGCCAAGGCAAGGTCAACGGTTACATGTGCCAGGGTTTCAACCCAATCGCCGCGCTGCCGGACAAGAACCGCGTCACGGCGGCGCTGGGCAAGCTCAAGTGGCTGGTGATCATGGACCCGCTGGCCACCGAGACCTCGGAGTTCTGGCGCAACGCCGGGCCGTTCAACGATGTCGACACGGCCAACATCCAGACCGAAGTGATACGCCTGCCCACCACTTGCTTCGCCGAGGAAGACGGCTCGCTGGTCAACAGCAGCCGTTGGCTGCAGTGGCACTGGAAGGGCGCCGACGGGCCGGGCGAGACCCGTACCGATGTGCAGATCATGAGCGAGTTGTTCCTGCGCCTGCGCCAACGCTACCAGGCTGAAGGCGGCGCCTACCCAGACGCGATGATGAACATCAGCTGGCCGTACAAGATTCCTGACGAGCCGTCTCCAGAGGAACTGGCCAAGGAAATGAACGGCTGGGCGGTCACCGACCTTACCGACGCTACCGGCGCCACGCTCAAGGCCGGCCAGCAGCTGTCGGGCTTTGCCCAGATGAAGGACGACGGCAGCACGGCATCCGGTTGCTGGATCTTTGCTGGCTGTTGGACCGAGCAGGGCAACCAGATGGCCCGTCGCGACAACAGCGACCCATACGGCATGCACCAGGTGCAGAACTGGGCCTGGGCCTGGCCGGCCAACCGCCGCATCCTCTACAACCGTGCCTCCAGCGACCCGCAAGGCAAACCGTGGGACCCGGAGAAAAAGCGCCTGGTGTGGTGGAACGGCAAGGCCTGGACCGGCACCGACGTGCCGGACTTCAAGGTCGATTCGCCGCCCGAGGCGGGCATGAACCCGTTCATCATGAACCCCGAAGGTGTGGCGCGTTTCTTCGCCATCGACAAGATGGCCGAAGGCCCGTTCCCCGAGCACTACGAGCCATTTGAAACGCCAATCGGCATCAACCCGCTGCACCCGCAGAACAAGAAGGCCACCAGCAACCCGGCCGGGCGCATTTTCGACTCGGTGTGGGACACCCTCGGCACGCACGACGAGTTTCCCTATGCGGCGACCACGTACCGGCTGACCGAGCACTTCCACTTCTGGAGCAAGCACTGCCGGCTCAACGCCATTGCCCAACCCGAGCAATTCGTCGAGATCGGCGAGGTGCTGGCCAACGAGAAAGGCATCAAGGCTGGCGACCGAGTGCGGGTGTCGAGCAAGCGTGGGCATATCGACGCGGTGGCGGTGGTGACCAAGCGGATTCGTCCGCTGCAGGTCAACAACCAGACCGTGCACCAGATCGGCATCCCGCTGCACTGGGGGTTCACCGGCGCTACCCGGCATGGCTACCTGACCAACACCCTGGTGCCGTTCCTCGGTGATGGCAATACGCAGACCCCAGAGTCCAAGTCGTTCCTCGTCAAAGTGGAGAAACTCTGATGGCCAGCCAAGACATCATCGCCCGCTCGGCCACCACCACCGTGCCGTCCTCGGTACGCCAGCAGCAGGAGGTCGCCAAGCTGATCGACACCACCAAGTGCATCGGCTGCAAGGCCTGCCAGGTGGCGTGCTCGGAGTGGAACGAACTGCGCGACGAGGTGGGCCACAACCACGGCACCTACGACAACCCCCAGGACCTCACTGCCGAGACCTGGACGCTGATGCGCTTTACCGAGCACGAGCGCGACGACGGCAACCTGGAGTGGCTGATCCGCAAGGATGGCTGCATGCACTGCGCCGACCCAGGATGCCTGAAGGCCTGCCCGAGCCCAGGGGCGATCATCAAGCACGCCAACGGTATCGTCGACTTCAACCAGGATCACTGCATCGGCTGCGGCTACTGCATTACCGGCTGCCCGTTCAACATCCCGCGCATTTCGCAGAAGGACCACAAAGCATACAAGTGCACCCTGTGTTCCGACCGCGTGACCGTGGGCCTGGAGCCGGCTTGCGTGAAAACCTGCCCGACTGGGGCGATCGTGTTCGGCAGCAAGGACGAGATGAAGGTGCACGCTGCCGAGCGCATCGTCGACCTGAAGTCACGGGGTTACGACAAGGCCGGGTTATACGACCCTGACGGGGTCGGTGGTACCCACGTGATGTACGTGCTGCACCATGCCGACACGCCGAAGCTGTACGCCGGCCTGCCGGACCAGCCGGTGATCAGCCCGCTGGTGGGCCTGTGGAAGGGCTTCACCAAGCCGTTGGCGCTGCTGGCGATGGGCGCGGCGGTGCTGGCCGGGTTCTTCCATTACGTACGGGTCGGGCCACAGCGGGTAGAGGACGATGAGCACCCCACGGCGCCCGATGACAGCGTCCACCAGGTGGACCCGGCGGTGCATGTCTACGATCCGAAGCAGCCCGGTGGGCAAGGGGAGCAGCGGCCATGAGCGACAACAAACCCATCCTGCGCTACAACGCCAACGAGCGGACCAACCACTGGATCGTCGCCATCCTGTTATTCATGGCCGGGCTTTCCGGGCTGGCGCTGTTCCATCCGGCGCTGTTCTGGCTTAGCCACCTGTTCGGCGGCGGGCCGTGGACACGCATCCTGCACCCGTTCATGGGGGTGGCGATGTTCGTGTTTTTCCTCGGCTTGGTGATTCGTTTCTGGCGGGCTAATTTCATCACCGCCAACGATCGCTTGTGGCTGCGCCGCATCGATCGGGTGATGGTCAATCGTGAAGATGGCGTGCCGCCGATCGGCAAATACAACGCCGGGCAGAAGCTGCTGTTCTGGACCCTGCTGGTGTGCATGCTGGTGCTGCTGGTCAGTGGCGTGGTGATCTGGCGCGCCTACTTCAGCCATTGGTTCGGCATCGATGCCATTCGCCTGTCTGCGCTGCTGCATGCGCTGGCGGCGTTCGTGCTGATCCTCAGCATCATCGTGCACATCTACGCCGGTATCTGGATCAAGGGCTCGATCGGCGCCATGCTGCATGGCTGGGTCAGCCGCGCCTGGGCACGCAAGCACCATGAGTTGTGGTACCGCGAAGTGACCGGTGACAAGACGCCGGGCAATCACGGACGAAAAGAAGGATGAGCGCTTGAGCACGATACTTGAACCCGGGCAGATCGAAGCGTCGGCGGTGACGCCGCCGTTTCTGCACCTGCCCCCCGTCAATCTGTTCGAGCTGCGCGCCTTGCGCCTTGAGCACCTGGTCGAGGGCAACGCCCTTGGCGACTACCTGAAACTGGTCGCACGGTTGTGCCGCATCCAGCAACAGCTTGTGGATAACCCGCCCGGCGGCATGCCGGTGGCCGAGGAGCGTCAGCGCCTGTGCATAAGTCATGGATTGCCGCCGTTGGCGGCTGACAGCCTGGTGCGTGAGGGGCCTTGGTTGGTCTGGCTGCAGGCCCTGCTACAGCAATTGAGCGGAGAAACCAGCGGCCCGCTGGGTGAGGCGCTGCAGGTACTGCGCGGCAGTGATGACGAACAACGCAAGGGCTGGGGCATCGCTTTGCTAGCTGGCCAGTACGACGCGGTGCCGGCAGCATTGGTGCCGTTCCTCGGGGCTGCGCTTCAGGCGGCCTGGTCCAGTTGGTTGCTGGCGTTGCCGGCGCCTGAGCTCAAACCTGCCGGCAGCCTGGCCCAGTGCCCGGCCTGTGGTTCGCCGGCGATGGCCGGGGTGGTGCGCAACCGTGGCAAGCACAATGGCTTGCGTTACCTGGCGTGTTCGCTGTGTGCCTGTGAATGGCACGTGGTGCGGGTTAAATGTGTGTACTGCGAGTCGAGCAAGGACTTGCGCTACACCAGCCTCGAGGATGACCGCCATGCCCCGGGCAAGGCGCCGCTGCGCGCCGAATGCTGCCCAGGGTGCGAAAGCTACCTGAAACAGAACTACCTGGAGAACGATGCGGCGGCCGAGCCGCTGGCCGACGACCTGGCCAGCCTGGCGCTGGATATGCGCCTGGACGAGGAGGGTTTTCATCGCCTGGCACCCAACTTGATGCTCGCACCTGGGTAGAGGGTAAGTGTCTACACTGACGTTTCGAGTTGCCCTTTTCGCGGCCGGCCCGCGAAGAGGCCAGTACAGACACCGGATTAGCCAAGGTAGTACCGCATGTCTTCCAGCCTCGCCAGCGACACCCCACGCCTGCCTTCAATCGATACCCTCCTGCGCCACCAGGCCTGCCTTCCGCTGATCGACCGCCACGGTCGCGAAGGCGTCCTGGCCACCCTGCGGCAATTGCTCGACGACCTGCGCAACCTTGTCCGCAACGGTGAGCTCACCCCCGCCGAACTGGCCCCCGAAATCCTCCTGGGCCGCACGGGCGAACGCCTTGCCGCTCAGCAACGCAGCCAGGTCCGCCGCGTGTTCAACCTCACCGGTACTGTGCTGCACACCAACCTCGGTCGCGCCCTGTTGCCTGAAGCGGCCATCGAGGCCATGCAGACTGCCGCCCGCTATCCACTCAACCTGGAATTTGACCTGGCTACCGGTAAGCGCGGCGACCGTGACGATTTGATCGAGGGTTTGATCCGTGAGTTGACCGGCGCCGAGGCCGTCACCGTGGTCAACAACAATGCCGCCGCCGTGCTACTGGCGCTCAACAGCCTGGGCGCGCGCAAGGAGGGCATCATCTCTCGTGGCGAGCTGATCGAGATCGGCGGCGCCTTCCGCATCCCCGACATCATGGCCCGTGCCGGCGTGAAGCTGCACGAGATCGGCACTACCAACCGCACCCACGCCCGCGACTACGAGGCCGCCATCGGCCCACGTACCGGCTTGCTGATGCGCGTGCATTGCAGCAACTACAGCATCCAGGGCTTCACCACCCAGGTGCCCACGGCCGAGCTGGCGAGCATCGCCCACCAACGTGACCTACCGCTGCTTGAAGACTTGGGCAGCGGCAGCTTGCTCGACCTTACCCGCTGGGGCCTGCCCGCCGAGCCGACCGTACGCCAGGCCTTGGCCGACGGCGCCGATATCGTCACCTTCAGTGGCGACAAACTGTTGGGCGGGCCGCAAGCCGGGATCATTGTCGGCCGCAAGGACTTGATCGCCAGGATCAAGAAAAACCCGCTCAAGCGTGCGCTGCGCGTCGACAAGATCACCCTCGCCGCACTCGAAGCGGTCCTAGCGCTGTACCGCAACCCTGACCGCTTGGCCGAGCGCCTGCCCAGCCTGCGTCTGCTGACCCGTAGCCAGGCCGAGATCCAAGCCCAAGCCGAGCGTCTGGCGCCTGAAGTCAAGGCGCACCTCGGCGAGCAATGGGCCGTCAGCGTAGCGCCTGCTTTGGGCATGATCGGCAGTGGCAGCCAGCCGGTGGCGCGCTTGCCCAGCGCTGCACTGTGTCTGCGCCCGCAGGTGTCGAAGAAGTTGCGCGGGCGCAGCCTGCATGTGCTGGAGCGAGCCCTGCGCGACCTCCCGGTGCCGGTGTTGGGCCGCCTCGACGACGATGCCCTCTGGCTGGACCTGCGCCAACTGGATGACGAAGCCCAGTGGCTCGCTCAATTGCCAGCCCTGCAGTTGGGGCCGGTGCAGTGATCGTTGGTACAGCCGGCCACATTGATCACGGCAAGACCGCGCTGCTGCAGGCGTTGACCGGCCAGGCCGGTGACCAACGCCAGGAAGAGCGCGCCCGTGGCATGACCATCGACCTTGGTTATCGCTACGCGGCGTTGAGTGAAGGCGCGCCGTTGACCGGCTTCATCGATGTGCCGGGCCACGAGCGTTTTATCCACAACATGCTGGCCGGCGCCCATGGCATCGACTTGGTGCTGTTGGTCGTGGCTGCCGACGATGGGGTCATGCCGCAGACCCGTGAGCACCTGGCGATCATCGAACTGCTGGGCATTTCCCAGGCCCTGGTGGCGATCAGCAAGTGCGACCGGGTCGAGCCGTCGCGCCTGGCCGAGGTGCAGATACAAGTTAGTGAACTGCTGGCGCCTGGGCCGTATGCCGGGGCGCGGCAGTTCCCATTGTCGAGCATCAGCGGGGAAGGCATCGAAGCGCTACGTCAGGCGCTGCTGGAAGCCGAAGCAGGTGTGCGACAACGGAGTGCGCGCGGTGGCTTTCGCTTGGCCGTCGACCGTGCCTTTGCGGTTACCGGCGCCGGTGTGGTGGTCACCGGCACGGCACTGGCCGGGCGGGTCAGTGCTGGTGATACGTTGTTGCTGGGTAAGGCCGGCAAGCCGGTGCGCGTGCGTGGCCTGCATGCACAGAGCCAGGCCGCGCTGGTGGCTGAGGCGGGTCAGCGGGTGGCGCTGAACATCGCTGCCGAGCGCCTGACCGTGGAGCAGGTGCACCGGGGCGACTGGCTGGTACCCGAATGGTTGCACGCACCCAGTGTAAGGGTGGATATCGAGCTGAACCTGTTGCCGGGCGAAACGCATACCTTCGAACACTTCAGCGCCGTGCATGTGCACCTTGGCACCCAGGATGTAACCGCCAGGGTCGCCTTGCTTGAAGGCCAAAGCCTGGCGGCCGGCCAACGCATGTTTGCCCAGTTGCTGCTGAATGCGCCGCTGCAAGCGGTGCACGGCGACCGCCTGGTGCTGCGCGACCAGCGTGCCCAGCGCACACTGGGCGGCGGCAAGGTGCTCGACCCGTTCGCCCCCAGCCGCCAACGCCGCACCGATGAGCGCCTACGGCAGTTGCAGGTGCTGCGTGATGCCGTGGATCTGGAGCAGGCGCTGCCAGCGCTGCTCGCCAGCGCCCCGGCCGGTATCGACCCACAGCGACTAGAGCGGCAGTTCAATCGCCTGCGCGAAACCTGGCATTTGCCGAAGGATGTACTGGTGGTGGCTACGCGGCAGGGCCAACTGTTGTTCGCCAACGCCCAATGGCAGGCGCTCAAGCAGCAGGTGCTGGCGCAACTGGCGCGTTTCCATGAGCAAGAGCCCGACCAGCTCGGCCCGGACCGTGACCGCCTGCGCCGCTTCGTAGCCTTGCCCCTGGAACGGCCGGCGTTCGTCAGCCTGCTGGATGAATTGCTCGAAAACGGCGCCCTGGCCAGCAGCGGGCCCTGGCTGCATCTGCCCGATCACAAGGTGCAGTTGAGCGAAGCCGACAGTGCATTGTGGGCACGTTTGCAGCCCAGGTTGCTGGCAGGGCAATACGATCCACCCTGGGTCCGGACGCTGGCGAGTGAGGAGAGTTGCGCCGAAGCCGATGTGCGCCTGTTGCTGCGCAAGTTGGCTCGGCTGGGCTTGGTGCATCAGGTGGTGCGTGACCTGTTCTACCCAGAGGCGACGCTACAGCGCATGGCAGAGCTGCTGCTGGGGCAGGCCCGCGAAACGCCAATAGTGCAGGTTGCCGCGTTTCGCGATATGTTGGGCATCGGTCGCAAGCGCAGTGTGCAGATTCTGGAGTACTTCGACCGCATCGGCCTGACCCGGAGGGTGGCCGACCAGCGTCACATCCGCGCCGACAGCGCCCTGGCCCAACAGCAGGCCAGGCACTGAATTCAAGGAAGGCAATCGCGCCCGGTGGCGCGGCCGGGCTTCAAACCCGGTTGGGGACGGCAGCCGTTCCCGGGCAGGTTCGACTCCCGCTGCCTTCCGCCATTTTTCTGGGTACCAAGGCCGCTTCTACGCCCGTTCCCCACACAGGTCCAGCGCAAACCACTGCTCGGCGGCTTCGACATCCAACCCAGCCCCCAGCAGCGCAACCATCTTGCCCAGCGCTGCCTCACGGGTCATGCCGCCACCACTGATCAGGCCGGCCCCGCGCAAGCGGTTACCTGCCGCATAGGTATCGAACACCACGGAGCCTTCTGGGCACTGGCTGATAGCCGCCAGCATCACGCCGCGCTGGCGTGCCGCGCTCAGCACATCAAGCAGCGCTTGGTCATCCGATGGACCCGTACCGCTGCCATAGCACTCCAGCAGAACCCCTTGTACACCGCTGTCGATCAGCCCCTGCAAGTGCTCGGCCTGCAGCCCTGGGAACACCGGCACTACGGCCAGGTTGACCGGCTGGCGTGGATGCATGTAGCCAAGTTCGGCGGGAATCGCCGAGGCCCGCTCACCACCCCGATGGCGCGGTAGAGCGGCAAAGGCATCGAACGCTTCGCTGCGCAGCTTGGACGCCCGGCAGCCATGCAGCAGTTGGCCGTGGAAGTACAGATGCACCCCACCTTCCAGGCCTTGTTCGAACTGGCGCAATGCGCCGCACAGGTTGGCCCAGGCATCGCTACCCGGTGCACCAGCAGGCAGCATCGAGCCGGTCAACAGCACCGGTACGGGCAGGCCCAGCAACAGGAACGACAACGCTGCAGCGCTGTAAGCCATGCTGTCGGTGCCATGCAACACCAACACGCCATCATGGCCTGCAACATCCACGGCTTCGACGATGGCATCGCGCATCGCCAACCAGTTGTGCTGTTGCATGTTGGCGCTGTCCAGCAGCGGGTTCAGCTCTTGCAGCGCCCATTGCAGCTTGGGTGCATCGGCCATCTGGGCAAAGTGTTCACGCATCCGCGCTTCGAAGCCACCGGCCGGCGCCAGGCCTTCCGGGGTTTCGAGCATGCCGATGGTGCCACCGGTATAGAGAACGAGAAGATTCTTTACTGCACGCATGGCAAGCATCCGTAGCGGTGAGCGGAGAAAGAAAAGCCGCCCGCGGAAGGGGCGGCTGGGCAGGGAGGATATCAGCGCTGCGGCTGAGCTTGGCCGGCTGCTTTGTCAGCGGCTGTTTCCACCTGCGGATTGGCAGGCCAGGCATTACGGTCCAGGTCCAGGTCGGCGAACTTGGATGAGTCGAACACTGGCTGATGCACACCGGCCTTGCGCTGGTCGTCGTAGTCGCGCATGACGCGCAGGCCGACCTTGAACAGCAGGGCCAGGGCGACCAGGTTGACGAAGGCCAGGCAAGTCATGGTGATGTCGGCGAAGGCGAACACAGTCGACAGGTCTTGCATCGACCCCCAAACCACCAACGCCAGCACCAGGCCACGGAACACCATCAGCACCACACGGTTGCGGCTCAGGAACTGCAGGCTGTTCTCGCCCAGGTAGTAGTTGTAGAGGATGCAGGTGAACACGAACAGCGACAGCGCCACGCTGACGAACACGCGGCCCCAGTCACCCACCACGGCGGCCAGCGAGTTCTGGGTCAGGACAATGCCGTCGCCCTCGAAACCAGGGGTGTAGAAGCCCGACAGAAGAATCAGCAGTGCGGTGCAGGTGCAGATCACGAAGGTGTCGAGGAACACGCTGAAAGCCTGCACCACGCCCTGCGCACCCGGGTGTTTCACGGCCGCCACGGCCGCCACGTTCGGCGCACTGCCCAGGCCCGCTTCGTTGGCGAATACGCCACGTTTGACGCCCATGACGATGGCGCTGCCGAGCAGGCCACCGAAGGCCGGGTCGAGGCCGAAGGCGCTCTTGAAGATGGTTTCAAGCATGGCCGGCACATGTTCGATCTGGGTGCCGATCACGTACAGGGTCACGCCGATGTAGGCCAGGGTCTTGACCGGCACCAGCAGGTCCGACACCGCAGCGATACGCTTGATGCCGCCGATGAAGGTGACGGCCAGCAGCACGGCCAGGACGATACCGGTGTGTTTCGGGTCGAAGGCGAAGGCGTTCTGCAGCGAGTGAGTCACGGTGTAAGACTGCAGGCCGATGAAGGCGAAGCCGTAGGTGACCAGCAGCAGGATCGAGAACACGATGGCCATGCTTTTCAGCTTCAGCCCGTGCTGGATGTAGTAGGCCGGGCCACCGCGGTACAGGCCATCGCCATCCGCGCGCTTGTACACTTGGGCCAGGGTACATTCGAAGAAGCTGCTGGACATACCCACCAGTGCGGTGACCCACATCCAGAACACGGCACCTGGGCCACCCAGGGTCACAGCGATACCGACACCAGCGATGTTACCGGCACCTACGCGGCCGGCCAGGCTCAGCATCAGCGCCTGGAAGGAGCTCAGCTGGCCTGCCTGGCCACGCAGCGATTCCTTGAACACGCTGAACATATGGGCGAAATGGCGGAACTGGACGAACCGGGAGCGGAGGGTGAAGTAGCTACCCAGCCCTACGATCAGCACGATGAGGAGTTTCCCCGAAAGGAAATCGTTGATTACTTCGAGCATTGGAAAATGACCTCGATTCTTATTCTTCGTGTGGAAAGACCAGCGGACGGCAGGCGCACCGCTATTCGTTGGGGCGCATGGTTGGCTATGACAAGAGTGGTTACAATTTCGCGGGTTGCTCTGAGTTGATGCGACTTGATGCTACAATGGCGTCATTCGCGTCACCTGGATTCCGCTATGAGCGATCATTTCGCTACCAACCTCAAGTTGGCCTGCAGCCACTACCGCTCTATTTCCGAAGTTTGCCGCCAGCTGTCGATCAACCGCGCACAGTTCAACAAGTACCTGAGCGGGCAGAGCCGTCCGACGGCTTTCAACCTGAAGCGCATCGGCGATTTCTTCGGCGTTGAGGATTACGAGTTGAACCTGCCGGCCGAGCAGTTTGCCCGGCTGATTGGCGCACGGGTGTCGACCCTGGCCGAGCAGCCCAGCGACCCGATCAGTGAACTGTTCCGCCCGCTGCACGATCATGCCGGCAACCTGTCGCGCTATTGCGGTTACTACTTCGAGTATTCCAACTGCATGTCGGTGCCGGGCACGATCCTGGTGTCACTGGTGCACCTGTGGGAGGAGCGTGGCCGCTTCCTGTTCGAGCGCCAGGAGCGTCAGGAGCGCTCCAGCGCCACTGACCAGCATGCCGAGGTGCGTTGCCGTTATCTGGGGGCGGCGTTCCAGCTGCAGGACCGTTTGTTCCTCATCGACTACGAGTCGCTGACGTTCAACGAAATGAGCCAGACCATCCTCATCCCCAGCTTCAAAAGCCGAATCACTCGCCTGAACGGCCTGAAGGCCGGTGTGTCCAGCGGCGACCGGCGCAACCCGGCCTGCACCAGGGTGGTGTGGGAGTACCTGGGTGAGGAGATCAATCGCATCAATGCTTACCGGCAAGTGAAACTGTACCGGCCGGATGATCCGCGTATCGATGATGATGTACGTGAGCGGCTAAGCGTGAGGCCACTGAGTAACGGTTTGTTTGAAATCGAGTAACTGCCTACGGTCAGGCGTCTTCGAGGATGAAGGTTTCCACGGCGCTCGCAACCTGATCCGCAATCGCTGGCGTACTGCGTAAATGGGCGGCGATGCCATGGTCGCAGTCTGTAAGAAACACGCATTGCAAACGCGCGGCTGCAACTGATTGCATCAGGGCCTGGGTGACCTCCTCAGGAATCGGGCTGTAGCGCTCGGCGCCGGTCAGCCACAGGCTGCCTGCGCTGGTGCCTGGGCCTTTGCCGAATCGCTGTGAGTTGAGCCCGTCATATTCGCCTATCACCATCAGCACTCTGCCTTGGAACTGCTTGAGGAAGGCGTAACTGTCGCAATCGAGAAAGCCATAGGGTTTTCTGATGGCGGCTGTGAATGCCGGACCGAAGGGGGCCTGGTGAGCATGGTCTGGATAGACTGCTGGGCAGACCAGCACGATGCTGTTCACCTGCGGCAATTGTGCTGCAAGTTTCAGCGCAATTGCCGCGCCCAGGCTGTGGCCAATTATCGTTCGGCATTGAGGTGCGATATGCGCGTGGAAGCGTCGTGCCTCATCAAGGTTCGTAGCCAGTGAAGGCGAAGCTGCACCAGGTTCACTGGCAAGGCTATGGCCTGACAGATTAGCAGTGAGCGAACCTATGCCTGCGGCTTGCAAGCGATAGAGCAGGGGGTTGAGCCGGGTAAAGTCGGAGCGCGCGCCACCCAGGACGAATGCAGGCCCTGCGCGCTCGATATCGGGTACCAGCAATCGGGCCTGTTGCTGGTAGGTTCCGAATACTTCGTCGATGAAAAGTTCTTTGCCTGGGGCGGGTTCGTCAAACTGCCATTTCAGGCGCTGAGAAGATCCCGTTTGCAAGTGCATGGTGCCCTCTAAAGTAACAGGTTAAGCCACTCGCCGAGTGGATTGCTCGTGTCGAGCAGTAATTTGAGTGCCATGAGGATGCAGACACTGACCAGCAGCGGCCTTATGAGCCTCGTGCCGAAACGAACTGCGCAGCGTGCACCCAATTGCGCGCCCAGAAAGGCGGCAAGCGCCATTGCCAGCGCCAGCGACCAGATAATCGCTCCGCTGAGTGAAAAGACTGACAGTGCGCCCAGGTTGCAGGCCGCGTTCAAAAGCTTGCTGGTGCACACGGCCTGTATCAAGTGCTGGCCCAAGAGAATTACGCAGGCCAGCATGAAGAACGAGCCGACGCCAGGGCCAAATACTCCATCATAAAACCCAATGAACGGTGTAACCGCCACACAAAACAGGCTAGTCGACATCTTCGCCTTGCGCGCTTGTTCATTCGGGCTTGGACTAAAGGCAAAGTAGGCTGCTATCAGGATCAGCAGCGGGGGGACGCATGCCTGTAAAAGGCTTTTGGGCACATACGTTATCGACAAGGCTCCCAGAGCGCCGCCAATAAACGACATGACCGCCATCGAGCTGCCTCGTCTCCAGTCGATCATGCCTTTGCGGGCAAAGGCGCAAGTAGCCGAAACCGTCGCTGAAGCTGCCTGGAATTTATTAGTGGCAATTGCCGCCAAGGGCTCTATACCGGCGATGAACAGTACGGGGAGCGTGATCAGGCCACCGCCTCCGGCGATAGCGTCGAAAAAGCCGGCCGTGAGTGCCACGAGTGCCAGTATCAGGACAAGCGTTAAATCGATTTCAATCATTGGGTATTTTTCGCTAATCAGCCACGCACCAGCAGCGGATCCTCAACAAGTACCAACGGTGCTGCGAAGGGGGAGTATCCGAATTGACGAAGGAGAAGGCGCCGGTTGTCCTCAACTGTCTGGCGACCGTGCAACGCTCTGCTGTTGTTGATTAACAATGCACGGTCGGGCTGCAAGACAAACACCAGTGGTTGTACGCTACTCAGCATTTTCCGAAAAGTACTGAACGCGCGTGCTGCAGCGCTGCAAGCACGCTCATTCAAACTGAAGCGGTAACTGTTGAAGCGTACAGAGAAGCCACCGTTAGGCTCGAACTGAAGCATTGAAACTGCTTCACCTGCTTTGCCTTTTCCGTCAGCAAGCACTCACTGCGAGTGAAGTTGAAAGATTTTGAGGTCAGTGCGAGCGCATCCAGGCTGCTCAAGCGCTCGATGATTTCTTGTAGGGGAAAGACATGCGTAGGGTCATTGGCGGGGTTCCAGCGAGCAGTGAGGATAAGTGCAGAGGGAGCAGGGGAGTGACCATCACTGGAGACTGTTGAACAGTTGTAAGGCGCTTCAGTGTGCGGCCCCAAGCACAAGCCTGCATGCGAGCTGGTTTCAACTTCCAGGCGTGGGTGTTCGCCAACCCGTGGAATTCGGCCTCCTCCCTTGAAGTTGCCAACCAGACGGACCTGCTTGCCCTCGTTGTCGATATCAAAAGCGAAATTTCGGTGTCGTGCGAGCTCCAGCAGCAGCTGATTGCGCGAGGCGAGGTATGTGCAGCGAGGGTTTTGCGCCAAGGCGGTGATATCGGGAAGGTTTTCAGGTATCGGCTCGTCGGCATAAGGCATGTGCCTGTACATCAGCGTAGACAATCTGCCTTCGCCGAAGCGCTGTAGCAGCGAACGCTGCTCGTCAGTCAAGGATTTCTGGATTTGGTCGGTCAATATACGTGCCTGGATTGCAACCCCCTTTGCTTCCGGGCCGCCGGAGTCTGCAAGGGTTTGGCTTGCAAAGGCTATGGCCCGACTTTGCTCGGGGGAAAAATCCAGGTATGCGGCTTGCGAGTGAGGCATTGAACGTTCCTTGTACTTATTTTTGTGGGGCTCCCCTGTTGGCAAGGGGGGAACTATTGAATGCAGTTATGCTTTTGCGTGGTAGTCAGCTCGTTCCTGGTATGCCGTAGGAAATATCTGTGTGTCGCGATAGTGAGCTTTGGCAGCTCGGAAACCGCACCGCCTGAAGCAGTCACAGGGCCAGACGTTGGACTTCCCGCAGCGGAAACCGCAAAATGCCCCTTTCCTTCATCAACCTCTCCGGATCTGCTGACTCTATGCGTATGCGCCTAATGCTGTTGGGTGGTGGCAATGCCCTCGGGCAAGCGCTGATTCGTCTTGGGGCCGAGGAGGACATCGCATTCCTGGCGCCACGCCCGCCCGAGAACGGTTGGACGCCGGCCAGCCTCACTCAGTTGCTCGACGATCACCGCCCCGACGCGCTGGTCAACCTGGCCTATTACTTCGACTGGTTCCAGGCCGAGTCGGTCAGCGAGCAGCGCCTGGCTCAACAGGAGCGGGCGGTGGAGCGGTTGGCGGAGCTGTGCCAGCACCACCAGATCACCCTGGTGCAGCCTTCCAGCTACCGGGTGTTCGATGGTTCGCGGGCCACGGCCTACAGTGAAAAAGACGAGCCCGTGCCGCTGGGCCTGCGTGGCCAGGCCTTGTGGCGCATCGAGCAGAGCGTGCGTGCGGCCTGCCCACAGCATGTACTGCTGCGCTTTGGCTGGCTGCTCGACGAGAGCATCGACGGCTCGTTGGGCCGCTTCCTGACACGTGCCGAGCAACCACAAGAGCTGCTGCTGGCCGATGATCGACGTGGCAACCCGACGCCTGTCGATGATGCCGCCCGGGTGATCCTGTCGGTGCTCAAGCAGCTCGATTGCAATGCGCCGTTGTGGGGCACCTACCATTACGCTGGCAACGAGGCGACCACGCCGCTGGCGCTGGGCCAGGCGATCCTCACCGAGGCCGGCCAGCACCGCCAACTGGCCGTGCAGGCCCCCACACCGCAAGCCCATGCCGCGCGCCCGGATGCCAGCGAAGAGCCGCAACATGCGGTACTGGCCTGCAAGAAAATCCTTCATACCTTCGGTATCAAGCCGCGTGCCTGGCGCGCTGGCTTGCCGCCTCTACTGGACCGGTTCTACCGCCATGGCTGACGCCCCCATCCTGATCACCGGCGGTGCCGGCTTCATTGGCTCCCACCTGTGCGATGCGTTGTTGGACAAAGGCTACGCCGTACGCATTCTTGATGACTTTTCCACAGGCCGCAGGAGCAACCTGCAGGTCGACCACCCACGGTTGGAGCTGATTGAAGGCGATGTAGCCGATGCCGGGTTGGTTACACAGACAGCGGCTGGCTGCCGTGCTGTAGTGCACCTGGCGGCGGTGGCCTCGGTGCAGGCCTCGGTCGAGGACCCGGTACGCACCCATCAGAGCAACTTCATCGGCACCCTCAATGTCTGTGAAGCCATGCGCGTGCATGGCGTGCGTCGGGTGCTGTTCGCTTCCAGTGCGGCGGTGTATGGCAACAATGGCGAGGGCGAGTCGATTGCCGAAGAGACCCCCAAGGCGCCGCTGACCCCCTATGCCGTGGACAAACTGGCCAGTGAGCAATACCTGGACTTCTACCGCCGCCAGCATGGTCTGGAGCCGGTGGTGTTTCGCTTCTTCAATATTTTCGGGCCACGTCAGGACCCGTCCTCACCGTATTCCGGTGTGATCAGCATTTTCTGCGAGCGCGCTGTACAGGGCTTGCCGATCACGGTGTTTGGCGATGGCGAGCAGACCCGTGATTTCCTCTACGTGGGTGATCTGGTGCAGGTGATGGTGCAAGCATTGGAGCAGCCGCAGGTCGAGGAGGGGGCGGTGAACATCGGCCTCAACCAGGCGACTTCGCTGAACCAGTTGCTGGCAGCGCTGGAGAAGGTGGTGGGGAGCTTGCCAGCGATCAGCTATGTCGCGGCCCGTTCGGGGGATATTCGCCATTCGCGGGCGGATAATCAGCGGTTGCTGGCGCGGTTCAAGTTCGCGCAGGCGACGCCGATGGTCGAGGGGCTGGCGCGGCTTCTGGGCAAGGCCTGATAACCGGGGGCTGCGCAGCAGCCCCAAATCATTCATGCCGCACCATTCTGCGCAGGCAGTCTTCGGCATGCAAAACCCGCCCATCCTGGGCACGCACCTGCAACGTCTCAAGCGCCTGCCCGGTAGCTCCCTCCACCAATTCCGAACGCGCCTCACCCGCCTCGAACAGAAACCGCTCCCCCCATTGCCTCAAGCCAACCACCACTGGAAACACCGACCGCCCTTTCGCGGTCAGCACATATTCCTTGTAGGCACTGCCATCCGATGCCGGCTGCAAGGCCAGCAACTCGCTCTCCACCAGTAGTTTGAGCCGCGAGGCGAGGATGTTCTTCGCCAGCCCCAGGTTCTTGTGAAATTCACTGAACCGGTGCAGGCCGTCAAAGGCATCGCGCAGGATCATCAGCGCCCAACGGTCACCCAGCACCTCCAGGGCCCGGGCTACGGGGCATTGCGCATTGTGTTCATCGAGCATGGTGCAAACCTGTCTTAACGTCTGGTTGCAGATTAAAACCACATTTGCTAAATAGCCAGTGTGTGGTTTCAAATCGAAACCAGATTGACGAGGTTGGTCCGATGGCACCTTCACTGACACGCTGGACAACCCTGTTGCTTGCCATTACCAGCGCCATGGCCGTCGCGACGGTGTACTTCGCTCAGCCTCTGCTTGAGTCGATGGCTGCCGAGCTGGGGGTAGGGCAGCAGCAGATTGGCTGGGTAGTTGGCGCGACCCAGGCGGGCTATGCCCTGGGGTTGCTACTGATCGTGCCGCTGGGTGACTTGGTCGATCGCAAGCGCCTGTTGCTTGGCCAGTTGCTGTTCTCGGCTCTGGCGCTGATCGGCGTCGGCATGTCGCAAAGTTGGGCAATGCTGCTGGTGGCTCTAGCCGTCACCGGGTTGATGGCCGTGATGGTGCAGGTGATGGTGGCGCATGCCGCGAGCCTGGCCTCACCGGGCCAGCAAGGGCAGGCGGTAGGCGCCGTCACCAGTGGTGTGGTGCTGGGCATTCTGCTTGCGCGCCTGGTCTCGGGCGGGTTGGCCGACCTGGCCGGTTGGCGCAGCGTGTACTGGATGGCCGCAGGCGTCTTGATAGTGCTGGCACTGGTGATATGGCGTAGCTTGCCCTCGGTGCAGCCCGTCATGCATCGGTCTGGCTACCGGGCGCTGATTGTGTCCCAGTTCAACCTGTACCGGCACGACAGGTTGCTGCGCCAGCGAGGCATGTTTGGAGTGTTGATCTTCGCCGCGTTCAGCGTGCTATGGAGTGCCATGGTCATGCCGCTCAGTGCTGCGCCGTTGGCGCTGAGCCATACCGAGATCGGCCTGTTCGGCCTGGCAGGTGTCGCGGGTACCTTGGCAGCTTCGCGTGCCGGTCGTCTGGCTGACCAGGGGCAGGGTGAACGCACTACTGGGTTGGCGCTGGCCTTGCTGACGCTGTCGTGGTTGCCCACGGCGTTTGTCGGGGCTTCACTGATGGCCTTCGTGCTGGGAGTGCTGATGCTGGACTTTGCCGTGCAGGCGGTACATGTCACCAACCAGAGCCTGTTGCTGGCCGGGCGTGGCGCGATGGCCAGCCGGTTGATCGGTGCCTACATGTGTTGCTACTCGCTTGGCAGCGGGCTGGGAGCGGTGTTGGCGGCCTGGGTGTTTGCCCATTGGGGGTGGGTCGCAGTGTGCGGGCTTGGCATGGCCATCAGCGCGGTAGCGCTGGGCTACTGGCTATGGCTGCAACGTGCGAGGGCGGCCGAAGCCGCCCTGCCGTGTTCAGGTCAGAACTTGTAGCCAAGGCCGACCATGTACACCCACGGGTCGACATCGACGTCGACCTTGGTCTTGCTGTAGCCCAAAGCGGTCGGGCCGTTGACGCTGGCCTTGGTGTCGATGTCGACGTACCAGACCGAGGCGTTGACCAGCAGGTTGTCGGTGATCATGTAGTCCATGCCCAGCTGGCCGGCGATCCCGATCGAGTCCTGCAGTTTCAGGTTGCTGAAGCCTTGCTGCTTGCGGGCACTGCTGAGGTCTTCATCGAAGAACAGGGTGTAGTTGATGCCCACGCCGGCATAGGGCTGGAACTTGGAGTTCGGTTCCATCGGGTAGTACTGCAGCGACAGGGTCGGTGGCAGTTGCTTGATGTCGGCCAGCTTGCCGTCCAGGCCGCCGCCCAGGCCTTTTACGCCTACGGTGTGCTTGAACGGGGTGGCTGCCAGCAGCTCCAGGCCGATGTGGTCGGTGAGCATATAGGCAAAGGTCAAGCCCAGCTGGGTGTCGCTGTCCAGGGTTGCCTTGGTGCCCGAAACCTTGTTGCCATCGAATTTCAGGTCGCCGCTGCTTTCGTTAGGGGCGGTGGTGATGGCGCCTGCGCGGACGATGACATCGCCTGCCTGGTGAGCGTGGGCAACAGGGGCGGCGAGCGCAAGGGCCACAAGCGAGGCGCCGAGCAAGGACTTGTTCATGGAAGCTCCCAAAGGACGTTATTAATCGAGTAGTCCAATGGTACGGAGCTGGTTAGACAGAAAGTTTGACCCAGCTCAAAGAAGCGTCTTCACGAATTCGAAACAGTTCTCATCTCAGCTCATACGCGTATATTTTCTCGGCCTCCATTTGGTAGCCAGCGTCGGCCAGTTCGCTGCTGGAGGCTCTAACCTGCATCTTTCCCTCGATCCAGTAAGGTTGGTAGAGGTCTTCGACGCGCACGCCCATCTCACTGAAAATGTGCACGATCTGGTTCGACGGTGGGGGTGGCACGTGGATACACGCACCGTAGTAAGGGACCAGCAGGAATTCGGTGGTGCGGCCTTCTTCGCTGACCTCCAGTGGCACGATGTAGCCCGGCAGCTTGACCTGCTGGCCGTCGAGACCTTTCACCACCGGGGCATCGGGGGCTTGCTGGCGCGCGGGTGGGGCAGACTCGGCAGACAGGGCGTTGCTTAGCTGCGACATGTCGTGCAGCGGCGCCAGTTGTGGTGGGATGACCGGGGCGCCTTCGGGGATCAGGGCGGGCCAGTCCAGTTCACGGGGTTCTGAGGCCCAGGCAGGCAATGTCAGCGAGAGCAATATGACCAGTAGAAATTGTGTTGCCTTTACTGGCCTCTTCGCGGGTGAACCCGCGAAGAGGGCGATGAGGTGTTTGATCATTACGCGCACTCAGAGGTGTATGGACAAACCATCGGCCAGCGACTGCCGATACGCCCGCCACGCAGGCACGCTACCCATCAGCAACGCAGCCCCCAGGATGATAGCCAGCAAGGTCCATTCATGAGCGCTAGGTAGGGCCAGTGGCAGATACAAGCCATAGTTCGCCTGTACATACCCCTGCGCAAGGGCAATCCCCGCGTACAGCAAGCCAAGCCCGGCCACGATCCCGACCGCCGCCAGTGACAGTGCCTCCAGTACCAGCAGCCCCGCGATATGCCAAGGCCTGGCACCGACCGAGCGTAAGATCGCCATCTCCCGGCGGCGCTCGTTGAGGCTGGTAAGAATCGCCGTGAGCATGCCAATCAGGCCGGTCAGCACCACGAACAGCGACACCACGAACAGTGCTTGTTCGGCAGTGCCCATCAGGCTCCAGAGCTCCTGCAGGGCCACCCCAGGCAGGATCGCCAGCAGCGGCTCGCTGCGGTACTCATTGATCTCCCGCTGCAGGCTGAAGGTCGCGATCTTGCTGTTCAGCCCCAGCATGAATGCAGTGATGGCGGCAGGTTGCAGGTCCATCGCGCGTGCTTGCTCGGCGCTGATGCGCCCGGCGCCACGGGCGGGTACGCCGTTGTGCCAGTCGATATGGATCGCTTCCATACCCCCCAGGCTGATATGCAGGGTGCGATCGACCGGTGTGCCGGTGCGTTTGAGCACACCGACCACGGTGAATGGTTTGTCGTCGTGCTTGACCAGGCTGATGGCGGCCACGCCGTGGGCCAGTACCAGCTTGTCACCCAGCTTGTAATGCAGCGCCTCGGCCACTTCGGCGCCGAGCACCACTTCGAAGGGGTCGCTGGCGAACTCACGTCCCTGGCTCAGTTCCAGGTGCTGGCGGCGACCGTACTGGTAATGGCTGAAGTAATCCGCCGTGGTGCCCATCACCCTGTAGCCACGGTGGGAGTCGCCCAGCGAGATCGGGATTGCCCACTTTACCCGTGGGTCCTGGGCATAGTGCTGGAAGCTGTCCCAACGGATGTTGTTGGTGGCGTTACCAATGCGAAACACCGAATACAGCAGCAGGTTCACCGAGCCAGAGCGGGCGCCGACGATCAGGTCGGTTCCGCTGATGGTGCTGGCGAAGCTGGCGCGAGCTTCGGTGCGAACGCGTTCCACGGCCAGCAGCAGGCACACCGACAAGGCAATGGCAAATGCAGTCAAAAACGCAGTGAAACGGCGGTTGGCCAGGCTGGCCAGGGCAAGGCGGAGCAGGTACATCAGGCCTCCCGGGGCTTGGCGGCGCGGTTGAGGTCGGCCAGGGAAAGGTGGCGGTCGAACAGCGGTGCCAGGCTTTGATCGTGGCTGACGAACAACAAGCTTGCGCCGGCGGCGCGGCACTCATCGAACAGCAGGCGGATGAACGCTTCGCGGGTGTCGGTATCCAGTGCCGAAGTCGGCTCGTCGGCAATCACCAACTCGGGCTGGCCGATCAGTGCGCGGGCGGCGGCGACCCGCTGCTGCTGGCCGATCGACAGGCTGTCGGCGCGGCGGGCGAGCAGGGCGGGGTCGTCCAGGCCCAGGTGCGCCAACAGCGTGCTGGCTGCCTGGTCGACACCGCCATGGCGCTGCTCGGCGCGGGCCTTGCGGCTGCGCGAGAAGCGGCAGGGCAGCTCGACGTTTTCACGTACCGACAGAAATGGCAGCAGGTTGAACTGCTGAAAGATGTACCCCGTGTGATCCACCCGAAAACGGTCGCGGGCGCCCTGACTCAGCCCGCCGAGGTCCTGGCCGAGCAACTCGATACGGCCCTGGGCGGGCACGCTCACCCCGCCCAGCAGGCCCAGCAAGGTGGTCTTGCCACTGCCGCTGGGGCCCTTGAGGAACAAGGCTTCACCAGCGTTCAGGCGCAAGGCTGGAATGTCCAGCAGCGGCGGCTGACCTGGCCAGGCGAACACCAGGTCACGCAGTTCGATCAACGGCTGGCTCATTCAGAAGGCGACCGTTGCCTGGGCCGGCGTGGTTTCCACACCTTTCTGGCCATTGGGGCCGATCAGTTGCACGTTGATTTTCTGGGTGGCCGGGAAGGCCTTGAACAGTGGTGCCAGGTCCACCTGTGTCAGTTTCTCGGGGTTGGCGCAGGTCAGCTGGTAATGGGCGCCAATGTCGCTGTGTTGGTGCCCATGCTCATGATCGTCGCCATCCTCGTCGGCTTTCGGGGCGTCACCGAACAGCGGGCTTTCCAGCGCCTGCTGTTCTTCTTTGCAGCCTGCGGCAGCAGCCAGGCCGACCAGCGTCAACGGTTGTTCGAGCTGCTGGCGTACGGCGGCGACCTTGGCCTTGTCAGCATCGCTGCTGGCCGCGTGCTCGAAACCGACCAGGTTCATGGCCGGGCTGTCCAGCTCAAGCTCCAGGGTGTTGCCATCGAGTACGACGTTGAGCTTGGCTACGCCATGCTCATGGGCGCCGAGTGTGCCATGGGCGTGGTCGTGATCATGGTCATCGTGGGCATGGGCCACGGCCAGTGGCAGCAAGGCGAAGGGCAGGGCGAGCAGCAGGCGACGCATGGACGACTCCGGAGCGGGCTGGAAGGTTGAGTTATGTTATAACAATTTTTCTGCGCGCCGCCAGCCTGCGTGGCTAAGGTTTCATGTTGCGGTAGCATGGCTGCATTGACCTGGGCTCAAGGAATGCATCATGAGAATTCGCGGACAGATTGGTGAATGGCCAGTGGACCTGACCATTGAGCTGGCGCCAGAAGAGTGGGCGCAGCTGGGGCAACGGGTGACGGGGCGTGAGGCGTCTGTAGACGCAACCGCAGTGGTCCACGCCCCGCCAAGTCAGGATGATGGGCAATGGGCAACAGCACGTGAGTTACTGCAACGGGCCGGGCACGTCGCAGGGCCTCAGCTGTTGGAGCAATTGGAAGCGCTGGTAGGAAGTGTCGCGGCAGGTAAACGATTGTTGGTCAGGTTGCGCCATAGTCCAGATGTGCGGGTTGAAAACGTGGGTGATGCGCCGGTTTACCATTGGGTGGGGCCACGAAAAGCCGAATGACCTGTCATTTCTGCCAGTTGTGACGCTTTGGGTGATACGTGACAGTCACCTGAACGGCACTACCGCGGGTGGAAAGAATGGATATCAGCAATGGCGCAAACGATGAAGTCCGCTCCGGCGAGGATAGCCTTTACGGCTGGCCCTTCATGGTGTTCTTCGATTGGCGCAAACTTAATGAGTATTGGAAGGCTCATGCGCTAGAACCGCAGGGCGACGGGTTCTGTGCGCAGGATATTGAGTTTGAAATCGACACGACAATGGAATCGGCACAGTTCTTTCGATGCTCATTGGGGCCATTGAAATTACAGGTGACGGGCGGTGACGGTAGCCCGTTACGGTTGGTGGTCAGACGCAGAATCCTGTCGTGTGTGGTTATTCACCTGGTCCGCTCATTGGGCGGACGGACAAGGACCATCACTCAAGTACGGCATGTGATAGAGGAACAGGGTGTTGAGCTCTGCCTGGAAATAGACCTCGAAGCCAACGCAGGACGCTATGACAGTGAGCAGCGTGTATCACTAGGGTGGGCTAAGTATCCCGTTTTCTATCTCTCCAATGCCTATCAAACATCCACTCGCGATGAACTGGGGGCATTGCCCTATGCCCTCTTTTTCCGGGGGCATGCTGATTCCAGCAAATTCATTCAGCTGGGTAAAATCCAGCCGTTGAGCACCCGAGTACTCAAGCCCATGCATTTCTGGCTTCGCTCGATAAGCGCGGTAGAGAATCAATCATCGTTTCTAGCCTTGTATCCTGTGATTGGGGAGCACGGTATCGCTTTCTTTCCCAACCTCTATCCGCCTATTCCTGTATCAACGGCAGGCGTGTCCATGGTGCTGGATGCGACACGCTATCCTGGGGCTGCGCTTGCCCAGCAGGATATACAAGACTGCCCCAGCCTCCTCATGCCACCGGGGCTCGTGCGTAGTGGGGTTTTGGAAACGGATGGCTCAATTGTTAGGAGTCGCTTTGAACTTCAATCGAGTGAGCCCCCACTCGCACACGTGCAAGTTGAGGGCCAGTCGTTCGGCCTTGAACCCAGGGTGCGGGTGATTAATGGGGCGCAAACGGTAACGCTGAGCCTTTTGCCCAGTAATGCAGGTGAGCCTCCACGCTGGTGGAGTCAATATGGAGGTCGGATAGAGCCAAAGGGTTGGGGGTGTACCTTCCTGCCTGACGAACGAGAAGCATCTAGTATCGAGACACTGTGCGAGTATTGCGTCATTCAGGCCGCAGTGGAAAACAGCACGTTCACGTCCACAGTTATGGTTCTTCGTGGCGTTCCGACCGGCTATATTCGCTTGACGCCGTCATTACATGGTCATGTAAAGCTGTGCTATCGAAAGGGAGGTCAGGAAGTCGTGATCCCCTATGAAGATACCTATTGGAGCGGGTTTAACTGTTTTATTGCCAGCAACGGAGCTATCGAACGGTTTGATAATGAGCCCTTTTGTATCATTCGGGCGTACAGCGATCTGGGCGAGGCGTTTATCTGGGCAGTGTTGATCCTGCCTGTCCCACTGATCGACCTGCAGACGGCGCTGAGCCTTGATATTGGCTAATACCTGTAGAATCGATCGATGCAGCCGCCCGATGTCGGGCGGCCGTACCTGGCATTGGCTATCAATACATCGCAGCGAACAGCTTGCGTCGGTAAACGTTGACCAGCGGGTGATCATTGCCCAGTAGCTCGAACACCTGCAGCAATGCCTTATGCGGCAGCCCGTTCTCATAGGCACGGTTACGCTGGAACAGCTTCAGCAACCCCTCCAACGCCGCCTCATACTGTTGGCGCGCCAGCTGCTGGATGCTCAGCTGATAAGCCGCCTCGTCATCCTGCGGGTTCTGCGCCAGGCGGCTTTTCAGGTCAGCCACTTCCGGCAGGCTGGCAGCCTGGCGCAGGAAGGTCAGCTGTGCCTTGGCACCCGCCAGTGCAGCTTTGTGTTCGTCAGTCTTGACCGCGTCCAATACCACCTGCGCTTCGCCCAGCTCACCGCGCTCGGCCAGGCAGCGAGCGTATAGAATCAGCGCTTCGGCATTGCTGTTGTCCTCACCCAGCAGCACCTGCAGCAGTGCTTCGGCTTCCGCGAAGCGGCTTTCGGCAAACAGTGCCTTGGCCTGCTCCAGCGGCGAAGCGGCGGGTGCGGCGGGCATTTGCACATGCGGCTCGAGCATGGCGCGAATCGCCGATTCCGGCTGTGCTCCGGCGAAACCGTCCACCGGCTGGCCGTCCTTGAACAGGACCACGGTCGGCAGGCTGCGGATGCCGAACTGGGCAACCACCTGTTGCTCCACGTCGCAATTGATCTTGGCCAGCAGCAGTTCGCCCTGGTAACCCTCGGCGATCTTGGCCAGCAACGGCATCAGCGCCTTGCACGGCGCGCACCACTCGGCCCAGAAGTCCACCAGCACCGGCTTGTGGAAGGAGTTCTCGATCACCAGTTGCTGGAAGGTGGCATCGGTGGCGTCGAAAATGTAAGGCGTGTCTTGGCTCATTGCGACTCTCGCAAACTCGTGAATGGCACCACTATAAGGCGTCGCGGCTGGCGTGGTACAGGCTGACCCGGCGGAATTCGTGCGGCTCGGCCAGGTCTGGCAGGGTGAGTGCTTCAAGCACGCCCAACTGCCGGTACAGCGGGTGGCTGAAATCGCGTACCCGTGAGTCGGCCACCAGGGCCTGGCGACCGCGGCCAAGGAAGGCATCCAGTAGTGGCAGGTTGGCGCGGTCGTACAGCACGTCGGCAACCAGGATCAGGTCGAAACGGTCGCCTTCGGCGAAGAAATCGCTGCTGTAGTTCAGCTCGACGCCGTTCAGCGCGGCATTCGCGCGGCAGGCGTCGAGGGCCAGCGGGTCGAGGTCGCACGCCACCACTTCCAGCGCGCCAGCGCGTGCTGCGGCAATGCCAGCGATACCGGAGCCTGCGCCGAAGTCCAGCACGCGCTTGCCCGCCACCCATTCGGGGCGCTCGGCCAGGTAGCGGGCCATGGCCAGGCCGCTGGCCCAGCAGAAGCTCCAGTAGGGCGGTTCTTCCAGAATGCGCCGGGTTTCTTCGCTGCTGAAGGCCCGGTCCATGTTCTGGTCATCGATCAGCCACAGCTTCAGGTCGCAGCCGGGCAGTTCGTTGACGACCAGGCGCGCTTCGCCTATCAGGCCGCTGAGCGCCTGTTGCAGGGCCAGCGGTGCCACTTACGGCGCCTTCTCGAAACGCAGCGGGCCAGTGGCTTGGGTTTGGGCCTGGGTAATGCGCACGGGGGGCAGGTGCATGATCAGTTGGCCGGAGCTGCTGGCACGGCCACGCAGCTCGACCCGCGCATCGGCCGGGAAGGCTTCGGGGTTGAAGCGCAGGTGATAGGGCAGGGCCTGGCCGGTACCGGTCAGGGTGCTGCTGGCCAGCAGGCCTTGCGGGCGGTCGCGTTCGTCGATGACCAGCAAGGCCAGCTCCACGTTGGCACCGGCCGGAATTTCCAGCAAGGTGCCGCTCAGCTCGCGCTGGTAGGCCGGCAGCGGGCCCAGTACTTCGGCCTGCTTGGCCGAGCGGGCGGGCGCGGGGGCCGGGAGGTTGTCGGTCTTCGGCCTGTCGCTGCCGCAGGCGGCGAGCAGGGCGGCGCAGCACAGCACGACGAGCGCTCGGTAGTGCATGGGGGAGTCCTTAACGGGCAGATTTCCCATGGATGTTAACCCCTTTGGCTTGTCTTGCCAGTGCAATGCGCTACCATGGCCCTCCCTTTTTTTGTTGCCTGCCACCATGCACTGTCCCTTTTGCGGTGCCAACGACACCAAGGTCATCGACTCTCGCCTCGTTGCCGAGGGCGAGCAGGTGCGCCGCCGCCGCGAATGCGTGGCCTGTGGCGAGCGCTTCACTACCTTCGAAACCGCCGAGCTGGTGCTGCCCCGGCTGATCAAGCAGGACGGCACGCGCCAGCCTTTCGACGAAGAAAAGCTGCGCGCCGGCATGCAACGGGCTCTGGAAAAGCGCCCGGTCAGCGTCGAGCGCCTGGAAGCGGCGCTGGCGCACATCAAGAGCCGCCTGCGCGCGACCGGCGAGCGCGAAGTCAAATCGCTGGTGGTAGGTGAAATGGTCATGGCCGAGCTGCGCAAGCTCGATGAAGTGGCCTATATCCGCTTTGCCTCGGTGTACCGGCGCTTCCAGGACCTCGACGAGTTCCGCGAAGAAATCGACCGCCTGGCCCGTGAGCCTGCTAGAGAGTGAACATGCCCAGCCAAGCTGCCGTCCTCGACGCCCATTACATGGCCCGCGCGCTGGAGCTGGCGCGCAAAGGCCTGTACACCACTCACCCGAACCCGCGCGTGGGCTGCGTGATCGTGCGCGATGGCGAAGTGGTCGGTGAAGGCTGGCACGTGCGTGCCGGCGAGCCGCATGCCGAAGTGCACGCCCTGCGCCAGGCTGGTGAGCGCGCCATTGGCGCCTGTGCCTACGTCACCCTTGAACCGTGCAGCCATCATGGCCGCACGCCGCCGTGCGCCGAAGCACTGGTCAAGGCCGGTGTGGCGCGAGTGGTGGCGGCCATGCAGGACCCCAACCCGCAAGTGGCAGGCCAGGGCTTGCAGCGCTTGGCCGAGGCAGGCATTGAAGTCGCCAGCGGTGTGCTCGAAGCCGAAGCCCGCGCGCTCAACCCGGGCTTCCTCAAGCGCATGGAGTACGGCCTGCCGTTCGTCCGCGCCAAGCTGGCCATGAGCCTGGATGGCCGCACCGCGATGGCCAGTGGCGAAAGCCAGTGGATCACCGGCCCGGCTGCCCGTTCGGCGGTGCAGCGCTTGCGCGCCCGTTCCAGCGTGGTGCTGACCAGCGCTGCCAGTGTGCTGGCCGACAATGCACGAATGACCGTGCGTGGCACCGAGCTGGGCCTGGATGCCGAAACCACCGCCCTGGCACTCAGCCGTACACCGCTGAGGGTGCTGGTCGATAGTCGCCTGCGCCTGCCGCTGGATGCGGCTTTCTTCCAAGCCGGGCCGGCGCTGGTGGTGGCTGCTGTCGCAGATGACCCGCGTTATGCCGCTGCCGGCCACGAGTTGCTCAGCCTGCCGGGTGACAATGGCCAGGTCGACTTGCCGGCGCTGCTGCAAGCCCTGGCGGCCCGAGGTGTCAACGAAATCCTGCTGGAAGCCGGTGCCGGCCTGGTCGGCGCCTTTGCCCAGCAAGGCCTTGTCGATGAGTACCAGCTGTTTGTCGCCGGCACCTTCCTTGGCTCCCAGGCCCGGCCGCTGCTGGACTGGCCGCTGGGCAAGATGAGCGAGGCACCAAGGCTGAAAATTACCGAAATGCGCGCAGTGGGCGATGACTGGCGGGTCACGGCCATCCCCTTGCCGGCGCCCGGCGTATAATGCCGGGCTTGCCCCGCGCAAACCGCTTTTTGAGGAAGACCCCATGTTCACCGGCATCATCGAATCCATCGGCACCATCCGCAGCCTGACCCCCAAGGGTGGCGACGTGCGCGTCTACGTCGAAACCGGCAAGCTCGACCTGGGTGACGTCAAGCTCGGCGACAGCATCGCCGTCAACGGTGTGTGCCTGACCGCCGTGGAGCTGCCGGGCGACGGCTTCTGGGCCGACGTCAGCGTCGAAACCCTCAAGCGCACCGCCTTCATCGACCTCAAGAGCGGCAGCAAGGTCAACCTGGAAAAGGCCCTGACTCCCACCACCCGTCTGGGTGGGCACCTGGTCAGCGGCCACGTCGACGGGGTCGGCGAAATCATTTCGCGCAGCGATAATGCCCGCGCCATCCAGTTCCGCGTACGCGCACCCAAGGAACTGGCCAAGTACATCGCCCACAAGGGTTCGATCACCGTCGACGGCACCAGCCTGACGGTCAATGAGGTCAATGGCGCCGAATTCGAGCTGACCATTGTCCCGCACACCCTGTCCGAAACCATCATGGCCGACTACCGTGCAGGGCGTCGGGTAAACCTTGAGGTCGACCTGCTGGCCCGTTATCTGGAGCGTTTGCTTTTGGGTGACAAGGCCGCCGAGCCGAGCAAGGGCAGTGGCATTACCGAAAGCTTCCTGGCCGCCAACGGCTTCTTGAAATCCTGATTGAGAAGGGGGTGCCGCGTGGCGCTCAACAGCATCGAAGAACTGGTCGAAGACATCCGCCAGGGCAAAATGGTCATCCTCATGGATGACGAAGACCGCGAGAACGAAGGCGACATCATCATGGCAGCCGAATGCTGCCTGCCCGAGCACATCAACTTCATGGCCAAGCACGCCCGTGGTCTGATCTGCATGCCGATGACCCGCGAGCGTTGCGAAACGCTGAAGCTGCCACTGATGGCACCGCGCAACGGCTCGGGCTTCGGCACCAAGTTCACCGTATCGATCGAAGCCGCCGAAGGCGTCACCACCGGTATTTCCGCCGCTGACCGCGCACGCACCGTGCAGGCCGCCGCAGCCAAGGATGCCAAGGCCGAAGACATCGTCAGCCCTGGCCACATCTTCCCGTTGATGGCCCAGCCAGGTGGCACCCTGGCTCGCGCTGGCCACACCGAAGCCGCCTGCGACCTTGCGCGCATGGCTGGTTTCGAGCCAAGCGGCGTGATCTGCGAAGTGATGAACGACGATGGCACCATGTCGCGTCGCGCCGAGCTGGAGGTGTTCGCCGCCGAGCACGGTCTGAAGATCGGCACCATCGCCGACCTGATCCACTACCGCATGATCCACGAGCGCACCGTGCAGCGTGTTTCCGAGCAGCCGGTGGAGAGCGAGCTGGGTGAATTCAACCTGGTCACCTACCGTGATGCGGTGGAAGGCGACGTGCACATGGCCCTGACCCTGGGCAAGATCTGCGCCGAAGAGCCGACCTTGGTGCGTGTGCACAACATGGACCCGCTGCGCGACCTGCTGCTGGTCAAGCAGCCGGGCCGCTGGAGCCTGCGCGCAGCCATGGCTGCCGTGGCCGAGGCTGGCAGTGGCGTGGTCTTGCTGCTGGGCCACCCGCTGGATGGCGACGTGCTGCTGGCGCACATTCGTGAAAGCGCGGGTGATGCACCGACCAAGGCACCGACCACCTACAGCACCGTGGGTGCCGGTTCGCAGATCCTGCGCGACCTTGGTGTGCGCAAGATGCGCCTGATGAGTTCGCCGATGAAGTTCAACGCGATATCCGGATTCGATCTGGAAGTTGTAGAATACGTGCCCTCCGAGTGACTTGAGGCGGCATTGACGCCCTCTGCTCGAGTCCAGACCCCTGTCGAGGCCGCTTGTATGCGGCCTCGCTCTTGAAGATGAGAATATCGGAATGACCCTGAAGACCATCGAAGGTACCTTCATCGCCCCCAAAGGTCGCTATGCTTTGGTGGTTGGCCGCTTCAACAGCTTCGTCGTCGAAAGCCTGGTAAGCGGTGCCGTTGATGCCCTGGTTCGCCACGGTGTCAGCGAAAGCGACATCACCATCATCCGTGCCCCCGGTGCATTCGAGATCCCGCTGGTAGCACAGAAGGTCGCCCAGCAAGGCGCCTACGACGCGATCATCGCCCTGGGCGCCGTGATTCGTGGTGGTACCCCGCACTTCGAATACGTGGCGGGCGAATGCACCAAGGGCCTGGCCCAGGTGTCCATGGAGTTCGGTGTACCGGTGGCCTTCGGCGTACTGACCGTCGACTCCATCGAGCAAGCCATCGAGCGTTCCGGCACCAAAGCTGGCAACAAAGGTGCTGAAGCTGCCCTGTCCGCTCTGGAAATGGTCAGCCTGCTGGCGCAGTTGGAGGCCAAGTGATTAGCGACGAAAGCGATCGTTTCAACCCGCGCGATCCAAAACCTGCGGATGCCGGCAAGCCCTCCAAGAGCGCCAAGCGCCGCGAAGCCCGCAAGCTCGCGACCCAGGCCCTCTACCAGTGGCACATGGCCCAGCATTCGCTGAACGAGATCGAAGCGCAGTTCCGGGTCGATAACGATTTCACCGATGTCGACGGTGCCTATTTCCGCGAGATCCTGCACGGGGTCCCGGCAATCAAGGGCGAAATCGACAAGGCACTGGTGCCTTGCATGACCATCGCACTGGAAGAGCTCGACCCGGTCGAGCTGGCCGTGCTGCGCCTGTCCACCTGGGAGCTGATCAAGCGCGTCGACGTTCCGTACCGCGTGGTGATCAACGAAGGCGTGGAGCTGGCCAAGGTCTTCGGTGCCACCGACGGCCACAAGTTTGTCAACGGCGTGCTGGACAAGCTCGCCCCGGCCCTGCGTGAAGCAGAAGTCAAGGCGAACAAGCGCTGATCCTGGCGCAGCCTGGCCATGGGTGAGTTCGAGCTGATCAACCATTACTTCGCCGCCGCGCCCTGTGCGCAGGGCGGCGAGGGCGTGGCCCTGGGGATCGGCGACGACTGCGCCCTGCTGGATCTTCCCCCCGGTGAGCAACTGGCGGTGTCCACCGACACCCTGGTCGCCGGGGTGCATTTTCCTGTTGCTTGCGATCCGTTGCTGCTCGGCCAGCGTTCGTTGGCCGTGGCGGCCAGTGACCTGGCAGCCATGGGCGCGACTGCAATCGGCTTTACCCTCGCCCTGACCCTGCCTGACGTTGGCCCTGGCTGGCTGTCGGCCTATGCCGACGGCCTCAGCCGCATGGCCCAGCGTTGCCGCATGAGCCTGATTGGTGGCGACACCACTCGCGGCCCGTTGAGTATCACTGTGACCGTGTTTGGTCGCGTGCCGGTAGGCCAGGCCTTGCGCCGCAGCGGCGCACGGCCTGGCGACCTGCTGTGTGTCGGTGGTTCGCTGGGCAAGGCTGCCGGTGCATTGCCGCTGGTACTCGGTGAGCGCGAGGCGCCGGCTGCGCAAGCCGAGCCGTTGTTGGCCCACTACTGGTCGCCAATGCCACAGCTCACCCTTGGTGCACTGCTGCGTGGCCGGGCCACAGCGGCACTGGATATCTCCGACGGGTTGCTCGCCGATTGTGGGCATATCGCCAAGGCGTCCGGCGTTGCGCTGGAGGTGAACCTGGCGCAAGTACCAGTGTCTCCTGCTTTGGAAGCCTTCCTCGGTCGTGAAGCTGCGGTGCGGGCAGCGCTCACCGGTGGCGACGATTACGTACTGGCCTTCACTTTGCCGCCCGAGGCGCTCGCGCCCCTGGCTGCCTTCGACACTATCGAAGTGCATACCATCGGCCGAGTGCTCGAAGGGCAGGGCGTGACCTTGCGCGACGCGCAAGGCCAGGACATCACCCCCGTTCAGCGGGGCTATCAACACTTTAGGGAGACACCGTGACCGATCACCCCAATCAGGTGCCTGCGGAGTTCGTTCCGCCCTCGGTCTGGCGCAACCCATGGCACTTCATCGCGTTTGGCTTCGGTTCCGGCACCTTGCCCAAGGCACCGGGTACCTGGGGCTCGCTGGTTGCCATACCGTTCATCCCGCTGTGGCAGATGCTGCCCGACTGGGGTTACTGGCTGTTGCTCGGCGTCAGCATGCTGTTTGGCTTCTGGTTGTGCGGCAAAGTTGCCAATGACTTGCGCGTACACGACCATGAAGGCATTGTCTGGGACGAGATTGTCGGCATGTGGATCACCCTCTGGCTAGTGCCGGAAGGCTGGCAGTGGCTGCTGGCAGGGTTCCTGATGTTCCGCTTCTTCGACATCCTCAAGCCGTGGCCAATCCGCTGGATCGACCGCCATGTGCACGGGGGTGTCGGCATCATGCTCGACGATATCCTGGCCGGTGTTTTCGCCTGGCTGGGCATGCAGGTTCTGGTGTGGGCGGTTGCCTGAAACAGGGAGCGCGTGAATGGCCATAAGGACTGTGCTGCTGGCAATGCTGCTGAGTGTCGCCCCGTGGGTGAGCGCTGCCGAAGGCGTACCCAAGCAGATCCATCTGGTCAGCGAGGAGTGGCTCGACTACACCAACGCCGACGGTACCGGGGTGGCCTGGGACGTGTTGCGCAAGGTGTTCGAGCCGGCCGGAGTCAAGGTGGTTACCCAGAGCGCGCCCTACAGCCGTGCGGTCGGCCTGGTGAAGCGCGGCGAGGCTGATGCCTGGGTTGGCTCGTACAAGGAAGAAAACGACGACAATCTGTACCCGCGCTGGCACTTCGACATGGACCATATCTACGCCCTGGGGCTGGCCAGCAAGCCAGTGCCTACACCGCAGAACGTGGGCAAATATCGCTTGGCCTGGGTGCGTGGCTACGACTACGGCAGCTACTTGCCTGATGTGCACGAATTTCGCGAGATTCAGCGCCGTGAAGGCATCTTGCCGATGCTCGAGCATGATCGCGTGGACTTCTACATCGATGCGCAGACCGAAGTCGATTATGTCCTGAGCCAGTCTTCGCAGCCCGAGCGCTTCCGTCGTACCCATGTGGCCGAACTGCCGCTGTACCTGGCTTTCGCCCGCAACGACCAGGCCAAGGCTCTGTGCGACCTGTTCGACAAGCGCATGGCCGAGCTGGTACGCAGCGGCGAACTGAAGCCGATCTTCGAACGCTGGAAGCAGCCGTATCCGTTCAGTGCCGATAGCAAACCCCATTGAATCCGGGCCTGCTTGACCTAAGCATCGAACTTTTCGATCTTAACCCACGGTATTGAGCCGGCCCACATTCCGCTACCTGCTGATACAATCGGCCCACGAGAAATTTTCAACTTATTCCAGGAGCACAACGTGCCCGTCGTCTTTGTTGCCGCCTCTAAACTCCCGACTCCCTTCGCGACCTTCACCATGCATGGCTTTCTCGACGAAGCCACTGGCCGTGAGCATGTGGTGCTCAGCCTGGGTGATATCGCGGACGGCCAGCCGGTGCTGGGGCGCCTGCACTCCGAGTGCCTGACCGGCGATGCCCTGTTCAGCCAGCGCTGCGATTGCGGCTCGCAGCTGGAAGCCGCGCTGCAGGCCATCGCCCGCGAAGGCCGTGGCGTGCTGCTGTACCTGCGTCAAGAAGGCCGTGGCATCGGCCTGCTGAACAAGATCCGTGCCTACGAACTGCAGGATGGCGGCGCCGACACCGTCGAAGCCAACGAGCGTCTGGGCTTTGCCGCCGACCAGCGTGACTACGCCATGTGCCTGCCGATGCTCGAGCACTTGGGCGTGAAGGCGCTGCGCCTGATGACCAACAACCCACGCAAGGTCAAAGCCCTGACCGACATGAATATCGTGGTTGCCGAGCGTGTGCCGCTGCACACCGGGCACAACCCGCACAACCGTTACTACCTGGCGACCAAGGCCGGCAAGTTGGGCCACATGCTGGGCAACGAGCACCAGGGCGAGGCGCCACAGGCGTGACACGCGCCGAGGTCAAGCGGCGCCTGGCGCTGGCCTGGTGGCAGTACCTGGCCGTGGGCCTGGTGCCGCTGCCGGTCATGGCCTGGGCCTTTGGTGGTGGTGATGCGCTGATACCGGTGCTGGCCATGCCACTGTTCATTGCCGGTGCGGCCACCATGTTCCTCAGCTTGCCGCGCTTCGGCGCCTACAAGCGTGCACTGATCGCCACCTCCAAAGTGCTCGGCACGGGCGAAGAACCTGGCGCCTGGATCGAACTGGCGCGGGTACGGCGCGTGGCCATGCTGTATGCCTGCTTCCCAGCCTGGGTCGCAGCGCTGACGGTGCTTGTCGGTCTGGAGGCGGTGCCGCAGATCCTGCTGGCATTGTCCACGGTGGTAGTGCTGTACCTCTATCGTATTCCGCGTCAGCTCGGCTGATGCGCCTGCTGCCTGGCCTGCTGGCGCTGTTAGCCTGCACCGCGCTGGCCGCCGACCCCTTGCGGGTGGTCAGCCTGGCCCCCTCGATGACTGAAATCATGCTTGAGCTGCAGGCCGACGACTTGTTGGTGGGCGTGCTCGACGGTGGCGAACGGCCGGCTGCCCTGGGCGACTTGCCCTCGGTCGGGCGCCAAGGGCAGCTGGACATGGAGCGTTTGCTCAGCCTGCGCCCCGACTTGTTGTTGCTGTGGCCTGGCAGCGTACCGCCCGCCCAGCGCGACCAGCTCAAGCGCCTGGGCATTGCCACCTTCAGTGCCGAACCCCATGACATCGACCAACTGATCGAGCAGATCGAGGCCATTGCCGGGCGCATTGGGCGTGCCGAGCAAGGCCACGCTTACGCTCAAGCACTGCGCAAGCGGCTGCAGCAGCTGCGCCAGCAGTATGGGCGAGACGAACCCTTGCAGGTGTTCTATCAAGTGTGGGATAGGCCGTTGTACACGCTCGGTGGCCGCCAGGTGGTGAGCGACGCCCTGGCCGTGTGCGGGGCGCGCAACGTATTCGCCGACCTCAGCCAGCCGGCACCGCAGGTGAGTGTGGAGTCTGTACTGCTGCGTGATCCGCAGGTCATCCTGGCCGGCGATCAGGCACAGTTGGCCAGCTGGAAGGCCTGGCCGCAGCTTCGAGCCGTGGCTGATGGGCGCCTGCTGGTGGTGCCTGACAAAGGCCTGGAGCGCCCCAGCGGGCAGATGATCGAGGCCACCGCCCGCCTGTGCGCGTTGCTCGCGGCTAAAGCACCGGCGTCCAGGTAACGCTGAACAGCAGCGTGCGGCCTTCTTCGCGGTAGCCGTACTGGCTGCCATCGAAGCTGTACATGGCTCGGCTGTACTGTTTGTCCAACAGGTTGTCGAGCTTCAGTTCAAGCTTTACATCCGTCGTCAGGCGCATGCCGCCTCGTAGGCCTACAAGTCCATAGCCACCTATGCGCTCATTGTTCGATGGATCGTCGTAGCTGCCGCTGACAGCCTGCCAGCTCGCGCCCACGCTGAAGCGTTCGAACTGACGATCCAGGTCAAGGTTCAACGTGCGGCGGGCGCGTCGCTGCAGGGTATGTCCGCTTTCGCGGTCTCGGGGATCAATCATGCTCACCCCCAACTGAGAGGTCCAGCCAGCCCACTCCTGCAGCAACGACAACTCGAAGCCATTGATGCGTGCATTGTCGACATTGCCGGGTCGCCTGAGCGTTGGGTCGTAGTTGATCGCATCGCGTAGGTCGGTGCGATACAGCGAGGCTTCCAGTCGGGTATGGCTGGCCAGTTGGCTGCGCCATTGCAGCTCGTAACTCTTCGAGTGCTCGGGGCGCAGGTCCGGGTTACCGTACTGTACGTCGTAGAGGTCATTGAAAGTGGGGGCGCGAAACCCTTCGCTGTAAGACGCCAGTAGGTCGTTGCGGGAATTCAATGGAAGGGTAAGGCTGGCGTTCCAAGTGGTCTGGTCGCCGTACTGTTGGTTGCGGTCGTGACGTACGCCGAGCTCGCTCGAGAAGTGTTCCCCGGTAAAACGGTACTGGGCGAAGGCGGCGCGGTTCCAGCGGCTGTCTTCGCTGAAGTTCGCCGTGCCATGGAAGCGTTCCTCGTACCAATCGCCACCGAGCATCAGTTGGTTTTGGTCGTCGAAGGCGAGATCGTTCTGCCAGGTGACCTGATCACGATAGGTGTTGTAAATGAAGCGCTGGTCGCTGAGTTTGTCGCGTTTGTCGTCGCGGTTTTCGCTGTGGCCCAGTTCCAGCCTCGAGTGCCAGGCGTCGTTGAGTTGGGCATCGAACCAGCCGCCCAGGCTGCTGACGCTGAAATCGGTGTAGGGCTGTTGTGGATAACTCAGCCAGGTATCTTCATCGAGTCGCCCGTACGGATTGTCGTATTCACTGCGCCCGCGGCTGTCGAGCAGGTTTACACCTGCCTCGAAACGTTCGTTGAACGTATGGCTCAGGCTCAGGTTGAGCGATCGGTTGCGGTAGGCATCGTGGTCGCCATCGCTGTCGAAGGACGGCCCGGTCGAGTCGATGCCGGCAGTTTCATCCAGGCTGGCGCCCAGGTTGAAGCGGGTCGCATCGTTGCCGCCAGAAAGCCCCAGGCTGCGTTGAAAGGTCTGGTTGCTGCCAGCGGCCATGCGCAGGCGCGGCTGCAGGCCGGGGCCATTGCTACGGCGGGTGAAAATCTGGATCACCCCGCCTATGG
>NZ_BCBI01000037.1:0-59233 GCF_001320565.1 Pseudomonas sp. NBRC 111132 | reverse complement strand
TGTCGCGATGGGCCGCAAAGCGGCCCCGACAATCTCAGCCCCGAGCGAGCTGCCGTCGCAGCTCCGCCAACACCGGCGCGGTATCAGGCCGAACCCCACGCCAGATAAAGAAGGCTTCAGCCGCCTGCTCAGCCAGCATCCCTAACCCATCCAGCACCTTTGCAGCGCCCAAGTCAGCGGCCCATTGGCAAAACGGCGTAGGCTCCTTGCCATACATCATGTCGTAGCAAACCGTACGCCCCGCCTCGACCAGGCTGTCGGCAATCGGCGGCATTTCCCCGGCCAGGCTCGCCGAGGTGGCGTTGATGATCACATCCACCGGCTCCTGCAACCAGGCGAACCCGCTCGCCACCACCGGGCCCAGCTCATCGAACTCACGCGCCAGCTGCTCGGCCTTTTCCACCGTCCGGTTTGCAATTACCAACGATTGCGGCTTGTGCGCCAATATGGGCTCCAGCACGCCACGCACGGCGCCACCGGCCCCCAGGATGAGAATGCGCTTACCGGCAAGCTCGACCCCGGCATTCACCGTCAAGTCGCGCACCAGGCCAGCGCCATCGGTGTTGTCACCCTGCAGGGTGCCATCAGCCAGCTTGCTCAGCGTGTTCACTGCGCCAGCGCGCTGGGCACGCGGGGTCAGGCTGTCGCACAAGCGGTAGGCTTCTTCCTTGAACGGCACGGTGACGTTACCGCCGCTGCCTTGCTTGAAGAAGCCGCGCGCGCAATCACTGAACTCGTCCAGCGGCGCCAGCAGGGTGGCGTATTCCAGGTCCTGGCCGGTCTGCTCGGCAAACAGGCGGTGGATCAGCGGCGACTTGCTGTGGCCGATGGGGTTACCAAAAACGACGTACTGGTCCATGACGGCTCCTTGTTTATCCACAGGCTTACTGGCCGAGCCAGTCGCGGTCCTGCAGGAAGTACTCGGTCAGGCGCGCTTCTTCGCTGCCGGGCGCAGCCTTCCAGTCGTAGCCCCAACGCACCTGAGGCGGCAGCGACATGAGGATGGACTCGGTGCGGCCACCGGACTGCAGGCCGAACAGGGTGCCACGGTCGTACACCAGGTTGAACTCCACGTAACGGCCGCGACGGTATTCCTGGAACTCGCGCTGCTGCGGGGTGTAAGGCGTGTCCTTGCGGCGCTGGACGATCGGCAGGTAGGCGTTGACGTAGGCATCGCCAATGGCGCGGATGAAGGCGAAGCAGGTGTCGAAGTCCCACTCGTTCAGGTCATCGAAGAACAGGCCGCCGATACCGCGTGGCTCGCCACGGTGCTTGAGGTGGAAGTAGCGGTCGCACCAGGCTTTGTAGCGTGGGTACACGTCGGCGCCGAAGGGCGCGCAGGCCTGCTCGGCCACATGGTGCCAGTGGATGCAATCTTCTTCATTGCCGTAGTACGGCGTCAGGTCGAAGCCGCCGCCAAACCACCACACGGCTTCTTCACCTTCCTTCTCGGCGATGAAGAACCGCACGTTGGCATGAGAAGTGGGCACATGCGGGTTGTGCGGGTGAATCACCAGCGACACACCCAGGGCCTCGAAGCCACGGCCAGCCAGTTCAGGGCGGTGGGCACTGGCCGAGGGCGGCAGGCCGGCACCAAACACATGGGAGAAGTTGACCCCGCCTTTCTCGATCACCTTGCCGTCGCCGATCACCCGCGTGCGGCCCCCGCCACCGGCTTCGCGCACCCAGGCATCCTCGACGAAGCGGGCGCCGCCGTCTTCTGTTTCGAGGGCAGAGCAGATGCGGTCTTGCAGGTCGAGCAGGTAGGCTTTCACGGCCTCGGTGCGGCTAGTCATCGGGTCACCAGAAACGGGCAGGGAAGAATTCGCCGCGTAGCATACCACCGCCAGCCCGCGCGCCGCAGTTGACGGCGATCAAGCAAAGGCGTCCGATAGAAGGCCTTTCCCGATCCCGACGACAGGAGTGCGAGATGGCCAAGCGTATCCAGTTCAGCCAGCATGGCGGCCCGGAAGTGCTGCAGTTTGTGGAATTCGAACCCGCCCCGCCCGCGCCGCAGCAGGTGCGTGTGCGCAACCATGCCATCGGCCTGAACTTCATCGACACGTATTTTCGCAGCGGGCTGTATGCGCCGCCGTCCCTGCCTTCTGGCCTGGGCACAGAAGCGGCCGGTGTGGTCGAGGCCGTAGGCGAGGGCGTGACCCGGCTGAAAGTGGGTGACCGCGTGGCCCATGCCGGCGGGCCGCTGGGTGCGTACAGCGAGGTGCATACGCTGCCGGAGGCCAACCTGGTCAAGCTGCCCGACAACATCAGCTTCGAGCAGGCGGCAGCGGTGATGCTCAAGGGTTTGACCGTGCAATACCTGCTGAAGCAGACCTATGAAGTCAAACCGGGCGACGTGATCCTGTTCCACGCGGCAGCGGGTGGCGTGGGTTCGTTGGCGTGCCAGTGGGCCAAGGCCCTGGGCGCCAAGCTGATCGGTACCGTGAGTTCTGCCGAGAAGGCCGAACGGGCCAAGGCGCTGGGGGCATGGGAAACCATCGACTACAGCCATGAAGATGTGGCCAAGCGAGTACTGGAGCTGACCGACGGCAAGAAATGCCCGGTGGTGTATGACGGCGTGGGCGCCGATACCTGGCTGACCTCGCTGGACTGCCTGCAACCACGTGGGCTGATGGTGAGCTTCGGCAATGCCTCGGGCGCGGTGAGCGGGGTGAACCTGGGGATTCTGGCGCAGAAGGGCTCGCTGTATGTGACCCGGCCGACCTTGGCCACCTATGCCAACAATGCCGAGAACACCCAGGCCATGGCCGATGACCTGTTTGCAATGATTGGCAGTGGCAAGCTGGTTGTGGATATCCAGCAGCGGTATCCGCTGAGCGAGGCGGCCAAGGCACAGGCTGAGCTGTCGGCGCGCAGGACTGTGGGGTCGACTGTACTGATCCCCTGAACCCGACACATTCCCTGTGGGAGCGGGCATGCCCGCGAAGATGCCACCGCAGTGCATGGCACCGGCTTTGCCGGTGTTCGCGGGCATGCCCGCTCCCACAGGTACTGTGTCGGCTTCGATAGCTGCGCTATGCCTTTAAGGGTCGGTTTGCCGGTGGTGGGGTCGACTCGATGCCATCGAGTATCGCCTCAATCACACCCTCCGCCATTTCAATCGCATGCAGGTTCGACCAGAACATGCCACGGCCTTCTTCACGCATGTAGTCCAGGGCTTTGTACCCGGTTTCGTAGGCGCTGCGCAGGTATAGGGCTACGTGGACCAGAGCGTCCTCGGCGGAAATGTTCGGGTTGACGGTGAAGAGCGGGTCATGGCCGGCGTCGCAGCGGCCGAAGGAGCGGGTGGAGGTGCAGGGTAGGGGTGGATCTGGAACAATTTTCTTCATCATTAGATCTCGCTTCATGGCCCCACCCAGTCGTTACCACACGAATGGGTGGCAGCTGTACGCAGGGTGGTAAACCGGGTGAGAGATCTAAAACCCAGCAGGCACGAAGCCTCCTGCGAACAGCCGCCATGGACTGCCAAGATCTCTCTGAACCCGGGTTACCACACCCGATCGCCAAGTTATTCGGCGACAGTTTAAGCCTAAGGGCAGAGGTTCCCGCTGAGAAGGTGACGGCAGAGGACGCGGGTCGTAGGATATTTCCGAAGCGGCCGGCTGGACAGCCATTTTGGTAATAATCAGAAAACTCTGATCATTTAGAAGGCAACAGGAGGCGCATGCACAGCACGCGAGAAAAAGGGGGCTGCCTTGACCGTGCTGGTTTGGAAGCGTAGCGTTCCCTGTTCAGGTTGTACTGGTGCGCCGGCTGAGCTCAAGTTATCCGGGCGAGTACATCCTTACCATTGAGGCCGCTTATGCGGCCTTTGTTTTTTCGGGTAGGTATGCCTACGCCCCCCAATCGATTTGGCGCACTACGCAGACCGCGTAATGGCAACCAAGCGCTTGCCTTGGTTTCTATGGCGCTGCGTAAATCGAGCGCCGCCCGCGCGGCGCATCGCGAGCTACGCTCGCTCCTACGTTTGTTTCGGGCCAATTATTCCTGTGCCATTTGCGCGCGGCCCCCATTGGCGCATGGCGCGATATCGTGTCGTACAAACAAGGCGGTCGCGCGCGCCTGTAACAGGCATGACTGGCCCAAAACAAACGTAGGAGCGAGCGCAGCTCGCGATGCGGCGCGCGGGCGGCGCTCGATCTCACAGGCAAAGAAAGCATCAAGGCTAACACCTGGGACATTGGCCCCCTGTGGGAGCGGGTCATCCGCCAGGCCTGTGGATAGGTATCAGCCAGGCCGAACGACTTCGCCAGTAGCCAGGTTACGAATCACACTAGGGTTCTTCCGCCCACCCAGCGCCCCACCCAACACCAGGTCCAGCTGGCCATGGAAGTACTGCTCAACCCGCAACCGGGTCTTGGCCGCCGGGCGCCCGCCAGGGTTGCACGAGGTGGAAATCAGCGGCCCCACCAGCGCGCACAGTTCACGCACCTGCGGATGGTCAGTGACCCGCAGCGCCACGGTGTCATGCTGCCCGGTCACCCATTCGGGCAACAGGTCCTGGTGCGGCACCAGCCAGGTATTGGGCCCCGGCCAGGTGCTACCCATGCGCTCGATCCAGTCTTCCGGGAAGTCCTCGAACAGGAAGTCGAACTGGCGGATGTTGTCGGCGATCAGGATCAGCCCTTTATCCACAGGCCGCGATTTCAGCGCCAGCAGGCGATACACCGCGTCCTCGTTCCATGGGTCGCAGCCAAGGCCCCAGACCGCTTCCGTCGGGTAGGCGATTACTGCGCCCGCCCGGATCTCACGTGCGGCTTGTTGCACACGAAAACTGCTCACCATTGCTGTTTCTCCGCCTCTATACCTTGCATGTGAGCAGTGTACTTAGCCCGCGCGGGCAAACCAACGCCCGGCTTCATTGCTGACCCGGCCGTCCAGCTCCAGCTCGGTCAGCTGCGCCAATACTTCGGCCAACGGCAGCTCGCAGCAGTGCGCAAGGCTTTCGCTGGTTTGCGGTGCTGCATGCAGCAGGGCAAGCAGGGGATGCTCGAACCTGTCCACAACTGCAGGCGGCAGGTTCTGCCAACCCTTCAGGCTTTCCAGGATCTGCTCCACACTTTCCACCAGCAGCGCCCCATCACGGATCAGCTGGTGACAGCCCTTGGCCCCCGGGTGGTGAATGGAACCCGGAATGGCATACACCTCGCGGCCTTGCTCGGCCGCCAGGCGCGCCGTGATGAGCGAGCCGCTGGCCAGGCTGGCCTCTACCACCAGCACGCCCAGCGACAAGCCGCTGATGATGCGATTGCGCCGCGGGAAATTGCCGGGCAGTGGCCCGGCATCCAGCGGATACTCGGAAACCAGCGCACTGCCATTGTCGATCATCGCCTGCGCAAGCTCATGATGGCGCTGTGGATAAAGTTTTTGCAGCCCCGTACCGAGCACGGCAATCGTGCACCCACCGGCCTGCAACGCGGCCCGATGAGCGGCACCGTCGACACCTACCGCCAGCCCGCTGGTAATGGTGAAACCGGCTTGTGCGAGATAGCGGGAAAATGCCCGGGCAGTGTCGAGCGCCGGGGGTGTAGCACGTCTGCTGCCCACGATGGCCAGCTGAGGGCGGTCGAGCAAGGCCGGTTCACCCGCAACGAAAAGCAGTGGTGGGGCATCGTCGGTTTCTGCCAGCAAGGCAGGGTAGCCAGGGTCGTCCCACATCAGCAAATGCTGGCCCGGGCGCTCTAACCAGGCCATTGCGGCCAGCGCCCCATCTCGTACCTCGGCACTGCGCCGGGCATCGATGGTGGCTTGCGGGATGCCCAACGCTCGCCAGGCCGCACCGGGCGCACTGAGCGCGCAAGAGGCACTGCCGAAGGCATCGAGCAAGGTGCGAAAACGTCGCAGTCCTGTCTCGGGCAGGCGATGCAGACGTAATCGCGCCTCAAGTTCGGCAGGCGGGCAGAGCGACGAATGGTAACGGGGCATGAGGATCGTCCTTGATCGAAACAGGGCCATTTACGTGGCACAACCTGTGGATAACTCTGTGAGTAACACTTTGAAAAGCTGTCCATTGATTGGGGGCTATCAAGCCCATAGACACCCTAGACGAGCTTGCCAGGTGCCGAAATGCCCGTTTCCCTTTATTATGTGTGCTCAGTTTTCAACCGAACGCACAGTGACTGCCTGACCTTATGGCCATCTTGAACATTCTCGAATTCCCGGACCCGCGCCTGCGCACTATCGCCAAACCGGTGACGGAGTTCGACGACGCCCTGCGTCAGCTGATCGACGACATGTTTGAAACCATGTACGAAGCCCCTGGTATCGGCCTGGCCGCCACCCAGGTCAACGTGCACCTGCAGGTCGTGGTCATGGACCTCAGCGAAGACCGCAGCGAGCCGCGCGTCTTCATCAACCCCACGGTCGAAGAACTCACCCACGACATGGGCCAGTACCAGGAAGGTTGCCTGTCGGTGCCCGGCTTCTACGAGAACGTCGACCGCCCGCTGCGTGTTCGGGTCAAGGCCCAGGACCGCGACGGCAAGCCGTTCGAGCTGGAATGCGAAGGCCTGTTGGCGGTGTGCGTGCAGCACGAATTCGATCACCTCAACGGCAAGCTGTTCGTTGACTACCTGTCGCAGCTCAAACGCGACCGGATCAAGAAGAAACTGGAAAAGCAGCACCGCCAGCAAGCCTGATCCCCACCTTCCAGAAGGCTTGCTCCGGCAAGCCTTTTTCTTTTTTGAAGCGAGAACTCCATGCGCATCGTCTTTGCAGGCACTCCAGAGTTTGCCGCCGAACACCTCAAGGCCCTGCTCGACAGCCCCTACGAGATCGTGGCCGTCTACACCCAGCCCGACCGCCCAGCCGGCCGTGGCCAGAAGCTCATGCCAAGTGCGGTCAAGGCACTGGCCGTGGCCCATGACATCCCGGTGTTCCAGCCGCAGACCCTGCGCAACGCCGATGCCCAGGCCGAACTGGCCGCATTGAAGCCAGACCTGATGGTGGTGGTCGCCTACGGCCTGATCCTGCCGCAGGCGGTGCTGGATATCCCGCGCCTGGGCTGCATCAACAGCCACGCCTCTCTGCTGCCACGCTGGCGCGGTGCGGCACCGATCCAGCGCGCCGTGGAAGCCGGCGACGCCGAGAGCGGCGTAACCGTGATGCGTATGGAAGCTGGCCTGGACACCGGCCCGATGCTGCTCAAGGTCGTCACCCCGATCAGTGCCGACGACACCGGCGGCACCTTGCACGACCGCCTGGCCGAGATGGGCCCGCCTGCCGTCGTACAGGCCATCGCCGGCCTGGCCGACGGCTCGCTGCAAGGTGAAGTACAGGATGATGCCCTGGCGACCTACGCACACAAACTGAACAAGGACGAGGCGCGCATCGACTGGAGCCGCCCGGCCGTCGAGCTGGAGCGCCTGATCCGCGCCTTCAACCCGTGGCCGGTGTGCCACAGCACCCTCGATGGCGAAAGCGTGAAGGTGCTGGCCGCCAACTTGTCCACAGGCAAGGCCGCCCCGGGCGAAATCCTTTCCGCCAGCAAGGACGGTCTCGTCGTTGCTTGCGGTGACCAGGCGCTGAGCCTGACCCGCCTGCAATTGCCTGGCGGCAAGGCGCTGAGCTTCAGCGACCTGTTCAACAGCCGCCGCGAGAAGTTCGCCGCCGGCAAGGTGCTGGGCCAATGAACCCACGCCTCGCTGCCGCCCGTGCCCTTGCCGCTGTGCTTAGCGGCAAGGCCTCGCTGAATAGCTCGCTGCCGGCCCAACTGGACAAGGTCGACGAACGCGACCGTGGCCTGACCCAGGACCTGGCGTTCGGCACCGCGCGCTGGCAACCACGCCTCGACCTGCTGGCCGCCCAACTGCTGCAGAAACCGTTCAAGGCCGCTGACGCCGATGTGCAGGCGTTGCTGCTGGTCGGCCTGTACCAGTTGTTCTACACCCGCATTCCGGCCCACGCCGCCATCGGCGAAACCGTGGGCTGTGCCGACAAGCTGAAGAAGCCATGGGCCAAGGGCCTGCTCAATGCCGTGCTGCGCCGCGCCCAGCGCGAAGGCGAGGAACTGCTCGCCAGCATGGAGCGCGACCCAGTGGTGCGTACCGCCCACCCGCGCTGGCTGCAGAAGGCGCTGAAAGCGTTCTGGCCCGAGCAATGGGAAGCCATCTGCGCCGCCAACAACGCCCACCCGCCGATGATTCTGCGGGTCAACCGCCGTCACCACAGCCGCGATGCCTACCTGGCACTGCTGGCCGAAGCGGGCATTGGCGCCAGCGCCTGCCAGTACAGCCGTGACGGCATCGTGCTGGCCGAGGCCTGTGACGTGCGCGGCTTGCCAGGCTTCGCCGAGGGCTGGGTGAGTGTGCAGGACGAAGCCGCGCAGCTGTCCGCCGACCTGCTTGAACTGGCCCCCGGCCAGCGCGTGCTCGACGCTTGCTGCGCACCGGGCGGCAAAACCTGCCACTTGCTGGAGGCCGAAGCCGGCCTGGCCCACGTCGTGGCCATCGACCTCGAAGCCAAACGCCTGATCCGCGTGCGCGAAAACCTCGACCGCCTCAAGCTCGACGCCGAGCTGATCGCCTGCGATGCCCGCGACACCGCCAGCTGGTGGGATGGCAAACCGTTCCAGCGCATCCTGCTCGACGCGCCATGCTCGGCCACCGGCGTGATCCGCCGTCACCCAGACATCAAGCTGACCCGCCAGGCCGACGACATCCCGGCCCTGGCAGCGCTGCAAGGCGAGCTGCTCGACGCCCTGTGGCCAACCCTTGAAGTAGGCGGCATGCTGCTGTACGCCACCTGCTCCAGCCTGCCGACCGAGAACACCGAAGTAATCGACGCTTTCCTCGCCCGCACCCCAGGTGCCCGTGAGCTGGACCTGGCCACCGAGGCCGGCCTGCGCCAGCCCCACGGCCGCCAGTTGCTGGCCCAGGAAGGCGGCCACGACGGCTTCTACTATGCCAAGCTGATCAAGATCGCCGCCTCACGCGGATAAGCACACAGGGTAGGGAGTAGCGGATGAAGATCATCATCCTTGGCGCAGGGCAGGTAGGCGGTACGCTGGCAGAGCACCTGGCCAGCGAAGCGAACGACATTACCGTGGTCGATACAGACGGCGACCGCCTGCGCGACCTCGGCGACCGCCTGGACATCCGTACCGTGCAGGGCCGCGGCTCGCTGCCGACGGTGCTGCGCCAGGCCGGTGCCGACGACGCCGACATGCTGGTGGCGGTCACCAACAGCGACGAAACCAACATGGTCGCCTGCCAGGTGGCCTATTCGTTGTTCCACACCCCGACCAAGATCGCCCGGGTGCGTGAATCGTCCTACCTGACCCGCGAAGAGCTGTTCGACAACGACCACATCCCGGTGGACGTGCTGATCAGCCCCGAGCAGGTGGTGACCAACTACATCAAGCGCCTGATCGAACACCCAGGCTCGCTGCAAGTAATCGACTTCGCCGAAGGCAAGGCCCAGTTGGTGGCGGTAAAGGCCTACTACGGCGGCCCGCTGGTCGGCCAGCAACTGCGCCAGATACGTGCGCACATGCCCAACGTCGACACCCGCGTGGCGGCCATCTTCCGCCGCGACCGGCCGATCACTCCGCGTGGCGACACAGTGATCGAGGCTGACGACGAAGTGTTCTTCATCGCCGCCAAAAAGGACATTCGCGCCGTGATGGGCGAACTGCGGCGCATCGACGAAACCAACAAGCGCATTGTCATCGCCGGCGGCGGGCAGATCGGCGAGCGTCTGGCCGAAGCCATCGAAAGCCGCTACCAGGTGAAGATCATCGAGATGAGCCCGGCCCGTTGCCGGCACCTGTCCGATACCCTGGAAAGCACTGTGGTGCTCCAGGGCAGTGCCTCGGACAAGGACCTGATGCTCGAAGAGAACATCGCCGATGCCGATATTTTCCTGGCCCTGACCAACGACGACGAAGCCAACATCATGTCGTCGCTGCTGGCCAAGCGCCTGGGTGCGGGCAAGGTGATGACCATCATCAACAACCCGGCCTATGTCGACCTGGTGCAGGGCGGCGATATCGACATCGCCATCAGCCCGCAGCTGGCAACCATCGGCACCCTGCTGGCGCACGTGCGCCGGGGCGACATCGTCAGCGTGCATTCGCTGCGCCGCGGCGCGGCCGAGGCCATCGAGGCCGTGGCGCACGGGGATTCGAAGTCGAGCAAGGTGGTCGGCAAGGCCATCGAAGACATCGCCCTGCCACCGGGTACCACGATCGGTGCGATCATCCGTGACGAAGAAGTGATGATCGCCCACGACGACACCATGATCGAATCGGGGGACCATGTGATCCTGTTCGTTGTGGATAAAAAGCATATTCGCGATGTGGAAAAGCTGTTCCACGTCGGCTTGAGTTTCTTCTAGGAGAAGAGGGCATGCGCGAATCGCTGGAGAAGATGCTGGCCAAGGGTGTGGATAACCCGCTGCTCAGGTTTGGGCTGGGCAAGGCTTGGCTGGATGAAGGCAACGGCGTTGAAGCGGCGGTGCACCTGGCGCGCTGTGTTGAGCAGGACCCGAAATATTCCGCAGCATGGAAGCTGCTGGGCAAGGCGTATCAGTTGCAGGGTGACCTGACGGCAGCACGCAAGGCCTGGGAAGACGGAATCGTGGCGGCGCAGGCCCATGGGGACAAGCAGGCCGAGAAAGAGATGACCGTGTTCCTCAAGAAGCTCAACAAGGTCTGAGATTGTCTGGGCTGCTTTGCAGCCCATCGCGACACAAGGCCGCTCCTACAGGTGACCGCGATCCTTTGTAGGAGCGGCCTTGTGTCGCGAAAGGGGCGCAAAGCGCCCCCAAAAATCTCAATACCAGCGCGGCTCGCCAGCCGGTCGCTTCTTGAAGCGCTTCATGCTCCACATGTACTGGCTCGGGTACTCGCGCACATAGCGTTCGACTACCTTGCTCATCGCCGCCGCCGACACGTTGACGTCGGTGCTGTACATCTCCTCGGGCGCCGCCTCCAGAAACACCTTGAAGCCCGAACCATCCGGCAGCCGCAGCGCATGCAGAAACACCCCCACCGCCTTGCCACCCGCCAGCATGTTAGGCACGAACTTGCTGGTCAGCGCCTGGGTGCCGAGAAACGGCACGAACACCCCTGCCGATTCCGCAGGCTCCGGGTCGGCAGGAATGCCCACCTGGCCACCGCGGCGCACTTCCTTGATGACGCTGAGGATGCCTTCCTTGGTCGAAGGCGCCACGCGGTTGCCCATCTGCACGCGCTGCTCACGCAGCAGGTCATCCACCGCCTTCAGCTTTGGCGGGCGGTAGAAGATGATTGGTTTGCACTGGTTACAGTAGAAGTGGTTCAGCACTTCCCAGTTGCCCAGGTGGCTGGTAATACCCACCACGCCCTTGCCCGAGGCCAGGGCCTGCTCCAGCACTTCCAGGCCGTGCACTTCCTTGACCAGCTCCAGCGAACGCTGCGGCGGCCAGATCCAGGCACAGGCACTTTCGACAAAGGATTTGCCGATATCCCGCAGCGCCTGGCCAACCAGCTGCTCACGGGCAACCGGGTCCATCTCGGGGAAACACTTGGCCAGGTTGATCCGCACCACGTTGCGCGAACCGTTGGGGACTTTCCACATCAGCCAGCCAATACCCGCGCCGACGCGCTGTACAGCGCCCCAGGGCAGCTTGGCAAACAGGCGCAGCACCCCGACCATCAGGGCGCCCTTGAACTTTTCCACAGGCGAATTCCTTATTTCAGCAAGGCGCGCATTGTAACCCCTCAGCGCAACAAGGCGGCGTAGCGATCGCAATCGGTGGTGTGGTCCATGACCATGCCGGTGGCCTGCATGAAGGCGTAGCAGATGGTCGGGCCGACAAAGGTGAAGCCGGCTTTCTGCAGGGCCTTGCTCATGGCCGTGGCTTCGTCGGTGACAGCCGGCACTTCGCCGCGCCCCTTGAAGTGGTTGATCTTCGGCTCGCCGCCGACGAACGACCACAGCCATTGCGCAGGGTTATCCACAGCCAGCCAGGCTTGCGCGTTGCGCCGCGCAGCCTTGAGCTTGAGGCGATTGCGAATGATGCCGGCATCTTGCATCAGTTCTTCGATGCGTTCGTCGCTCATGGCGGCCAGTTTCACCGGGTCGAAGCCGTACATCACCTGGCGATATCGTTCGCGTTTGCGCAAAACGGTGATCCACGAAAGCCCGGCCTGGAACCCTTCGAGCAAAAGCATCTCGAAGAGCAACGCCGGGTCACGCTGGGGCGTTCCCCATTCCTGGTCATGGTAGGCCTGGTACAACGGATCGTCGGTACACCAAAAGCAGCGTGGCATAAGGCTCCAATGAGTAGAGGGCGAGGCGAATCAGGTTATACTCCCGCTCTTTACATCCGCATCCCCAGATACAGGTGAATTTCGTGAGCCAGCCTACGCCAGCCGTGCGTACCTTCCAAGACCTGATCCTCGCCCTGCAGAACTACTGGGCAGCTCAAGGTTGTGTGGTGCTTCAGCCCTACGATATGGAAGTAGGCGCCGGCACTTTCCATACCGCCACGTTCCTGCGCGCCGTCGGCCCAGAGACCTGGAACGCCGCCTACGTGCAGCCTAGCCGTCGCCCTGCCGACGGGCGGTATGGCGAAAACCCAAACCGCCTGCAGCACTACTACCAGTTCCAGGTAGTGCTCAAGCCCAACCCGGCCAACTTCCAGGAGCTGTACCTCGGCTCGCTGAAAGCCATCGGCCTGGACCCGCTGGTGCACGACATCCGCTTCGTCGAAGACAACTGGGAATCGCCGACCCTCGGCGCCTGGGGTCTGGGCTGGGAAATCTGGCTGAACGGCATGGAAGTCACCCAGTTCACCTACTTCCAGCAGGTAGGCGGCATCGAGTGCTACCCGGTTACCGGTGAAATCACCTACGGCCTGGAGCGCCTGGCCATGTACATCCAGGGCGTGGACTCGGTGTACGACCTGGTGTGGGCCGACGGCCCGTTCGGCAAAGTCACCTATGGCGATGTGTTCCACCAGAACGAAGTGGAGCAGTCGACCTACAACTTCGAACACGCCAACGTCGACAAGCTGTTCGAACTGTTCGACTTCTACGAAAGCGAAGCCAACCGCCTGATCAAGCTGGACCTGCCGTTGCCGACCTACGAAATGGTCCTGAAGGCCTCACACACCTTCAACCTGCTGGACGCCCGCCGCGCCATCTCGGTAACCGAGCGCCAGCGTTACATCCTGCGTGTACGTACCCTGGCCCGGGACGTGGCGCAAAGCTATCTGCAAGCCCGCGCACGCCTGGGCTTCCCGATGGCCACCCCTGAACTGCGTGACGAAGTGTTGGCTAAGCTGGAGGCTGCACAATGAGTGCTCAAGATTTCCTGGTAGAACTGGGCACCGAAGAGCTGCCACCCAAGGCCCTCGCCAGCCTCGGCGACGCCTTCCTGGCCGGCATCGAGAAAGGCCTGCAGGCCGCTGGCCTGAACTACACCGGCAAGCAGGTGTACGCCGCGCCACGTCGCCTGGCCGTGCTGATCCGCCAGCTGGACGTGCAGCAGCCTGACCGCAGCATCAACATCGACGGCCCGCCCATGCAGGCTGCTTTCAAAGACGGCGAGCCGACCCAGGCAGCCTTGGGCTTTGCCAAGAAGTGCGGCGTAGAGCTGGCCGAAATCGACCAGAGCGGCGCCAAGCTACGCTTCTCCCAGCACATTCCGGGCAAGGCCACCGCCAGCCTGCTGCCGACCATCATCGAGGATTCGCTCAACGACCTGCCGATCCCCAAGCGCATGCGCTGGGCGGCCAGCCGTGAAGAGTTCGTGCGCCCAACCCAATGGTTGGTGATGCTGCTGGGCGACCAGGTGGTCGACTGCACTATCCTGTCGCAGAAGGCCGGCCGTGAATCCCGTGGTCACCGCTTCCACCACCCGGAAAACGTGGTGATCACCACCCCGGCCAACTACGTCGAAGACCTGCGCAAAGCCTACGTGCTGGCGGACTTCGCTGAGCGCCGCGAGCTGATCAGCAAGCGTACCGCCGAGCTTGCCATGCAGCAGGAAGGCACGGCCATCGTGCCGCCGGCGCTGCTGGACGAAGTGACCGCCCTGGTCGAGTGGCCAGTGCCGCTGGTGTGCTCGTTCGAGGAGCGTTTCCTCGAGGTGCCGCAGGAAGCCCTGATTACCACCATGCAGGACAACCAGAAGTACTTCTGCCTGCTGGACAGCGAAGGCAAGCTGCTGCCGCGCTTCATCACCGTGGCCAACGTCGAAAGCCGCGACCCGAAGCAGATCGTGCAAGGCAACGAGAAGGTCGTGCGCCCACGCCTGACCGACGCCGAGTTCTTCTTCAAGCAAGACAAGAAGCAGCCGCTGGAAACCTTCAACGAGCGCCTGAAAAACGTGGTGTTCCAGGCTCAACTGGGCACCGTGTACGACAAGGCCGAGCGTGTTTCCAAGCTGGCTGCCTTCATCGCCCCGCTGATCGGTGGCGACGCCCAGCGTGCCGGCCGTGCGGGCCTGTTGTCCAAGTGCGACCTGGCCACCGAAATGGTCGGCGAATTCCCTGAAATGCAGGGTGTTGCCGGTTACTACTACGCGCTCAACGACGGTGAGCCGCAAGACGTTGCCCTGGCCCTGAACGAGCAGTACATGCCGCGCGGTGCTGGCGCCGAGCTGCCGCAGACCCTCACCGGTGCTGCCGTGGCCATCGCCGACAAGCTCGACACCCTGGTCGGCATCTTCGGCATCGGTATGCTGCCTACCGGCAGCAAGGACCCGTATGCCCTGCGCCGTGCCGCGCTGGGCGTGCTGCGTATCCTGATCGAGAAGCAGCTGGACCTGAACCTGACCGGTGCGGTCGAGTTCGCGGTCAAGCAGTTCGGTGCCAAGGTCAAGGCCGCTGGCCTGGCGGAGCAGGTGCTGGAGTTCATCTTCGACCGCCTGCGTGCGCGTTACGAAGACGAAGGCATCGACGTCGCCACTTACCTGTCGGTACGTGCCCTGCAGCCAGGCTCGGCCCTGGACTTCGACCAGCGCGTGCAGGCCGTGCAGGCCTTCCGCAAGCTGCCGGAAGCCGAAGCCCTGGCCGCGGTGAACAAGCGTGTATCGAACCTGCTGAGCAAGGCTGAAGGCGCCATCGCCGAACAGGTCGAGCCGAAGTACTTCGACAACGCCAACGAGTTCTCCCTGTACTCGGCCATCCAGCAGGCCGATCAGGCCGTGCAACCGATGGCTGCTGCACGCCAGTACAGCGAATCGCTGGCCCGCCTGGCCGCCCTGCGTGACCCGGTCGATGCCTTCTTCGAGGCGGTGATGGTGAACGCCGAAGACGCCAAGGTACGTGCCAACCGTTATGCCCTGCTCAGCCGCCTGCGCGGCCTGTTCCTGGGCGTGGCCGACATTTCGCTGCTGGGGTAAGCCTTGAAACTGCTGATTCTCGACCGTGACGGGGTGATCAACTACGACTCCGACGCCTACATCAAGACGCTGGAAGAGTGGGTGCCGATCCCAGGCTCGGTCGAAGCGATCGCGCAGTTGAGCAAGGCCGGCTGGACGGTGGCTGTGGCCACCAACCAGTCCGGCATTGCCCGTGGCTATTACCCGCTGGCAACCCTCGAAGCCATGCACGCGCGCCTGCGTGCGCTGGTGGCCGAGCAGGGTGGCGAAGTGGGCCACATCGTGTATTGCCCGCACGGGCCAGACGAAGGCTGCGATTGCCGCAAGCCCAAGCCTGGCATGCTGCGGGCGATCGCCGCGCATTACCAGGCCGGCCTTGAAGGCGTCTGGTTCGTCGGCGACAGCAAAGGTGACCTGGAGGCTGCCCTGGCCGTCGGTGCACAGCCCGTGTTGGTGAAAACCGGCAAGGGCGAGCGGACCCTGGAAAAAGGCGTCCCGGAAACTACACTGATTTTCGACGATCTGGCAGCTATCGCCAGAGAACTAATTTAAACAGTGCGCCTTCGGGCGCATTTTTCTCAGGCGGGCATGCCCCGCAATGGTACAAGCCACTATGTCGATCCTGCAGGCGATCAGAATCTTTCTTTTTTACCTGCTGCTGGGCACCAGTTCGCTGCTGTGGTGCTCGCTGAGCTTCTTCATCGCGCCATTCCTGTCGTTCCCCAAGCGCTACAAGTTCATCAACGTGTACTGGTGCCGCTGCGCGCTGTTTCTGGTGCGTACCATCCTGGGTATCGACTACAAGATCACTGGCGCCGAGAACGTACCGGATGAGCCTTGCGTGATTCTGTCCAATCACCAAAGCACCTGGGAAACCTTCTTCCTGTCCCAGTACTTCTCACCGCTTAGCCAGGTGCTCAAGCGCGAGCTGCTGTACGTGCCGTTTTTCGGCTGGGCCATGGCCATGCTGCGGCCGATCGCCATCAACCGCGACAACCCCAAGGAAGCGCTGCGCCAGGTGGCGAGCAAGGGTGACGAGCTGCTCAAGCAGAAAACCTGGGTGCTGATTTTCCCGGAAGGTACACGCGTGCCGTTCGGTACGATCGGCAAGTTCTCCCGCGGCGGCACCGCACTGGCTGTGAATGCCGGGTTGCCGGTGCTGCCAATTGCCCACAACGCCGGCAAGTTCTGGCCGAAGACCGGTTGGGGCAAGCGTGCCGGTACCATCGAGGTGGTCATTGGCGAGCCGATGTACGCCAATGGTACCGGGCCACGTGCTATCGCCGAGCTCAACGACCGCGCTGCGGCGTGGAACGAGGCAACCCAGCGGGCCATGGGCTCGCTGCCACCAGCTGCGGAAAAGCCCCAGGAGCAGATGGCCTGATCATCTGTGGATAACTTGTGAGCAATTTTTCCATCAAATGCTTAAAGTGATCTCTAAGTGTTTGAATTATCTGTTTATTTCTGTGCATTACATTTTCTTGAAAATCGTGCATAAGTTTTTTCGAGGCATAAAAAAACCGGCTTTTACAGCCGGTTTTTTTATGGCATGCAGACAGCATCAGACTTTGTCGATATCGACGTCCTTGGTTTCTTTCAGGCAGAAGATCCCCACCACCAGACTGATACCGGTCACCAGCACCGGGTACCACAGCCCGTAGAAGATATCCCCGGTATAGACCACCAGCGCGAACGATACGGTCGGCAGGAAGCCACCGAACCAGCCATTGCCTATGTGATAGGGCAGCGACATCGAGGTGTAGCGGATACGGGTCGGGAACAGCTCGACCATCACCGCCGCCAACGGGCCATAGGTCATGGTCGCGATCAGGATCATCGCCACGATCAGCACCACCACCATCACCTGGTTGACCTGCTCAGGGTCGGCCTTGGCCGGGTAGCCCGCCTGCTCGATTGCAGAGCGCATGGCGGTTTCGTCGAAGCCGTTGATGGTCTTTTCACCAATGTTCACCACCACATCGCTGCCGGCCACGCTTACCGAGCTGTACGGCAGGCCCTGCTTCACCAGGAAGGTCTTGACCTTGTCGCACGGGCTGTCGAAACGTGCCTTGCCCACGGGGTCGAACTGGAAGGTGCAGCTTTGCGGGTCGGCGGTAACCACGATCGGCGCCTGACGGCTGGCGGCGTCAATCTGTGGGTTGGCGTAATGGCTCAGGGCCTTGAACAGCGGGAAGTACAGCACCGTGGCCAACAGCAGGCCGAGCATCAGGATCGGCTTTCGGCCGATGCGGTCCGACAGCCAGCCAAAGAACACGAAGAATGGCGCACCGATCACCACACTGATAATCAACAGGGTGTTGGCTTGGGCGGGGTCCATCTTCAGCATCTGAGTCATGAAGAACAGCACGTAGAACTGTGCCGTGTAAAAGGTCACGGCTTGGCCGGCGTTGATGCTGAACAGTGCGGTGAGCACCACTTTCAGGTTTGGCCAGGAAGTGAACGACTCACGGATCGGCGACTTGCTGATCTTGCCCTGGGCCTTCATTTTCACGAACGCAGGCGATTCGTGCATGCTCATGCGGATCCAGGTGGAAATGGCCAGTAGCACGATCGACAGCAGGAACGGCAGGCGCCAGCCCCAGGTTTCGAACTGGTCACCACTGATGTAGCGGCTGCCCAGTACCACCAGCAGCGACAGCAACAGACCCAAGGTTGCAGTGGATTGGATGAAACCGGTGTGGAAGCCACGCTTGCCGGGGGGCGCATGCTCGGCCACGTAAGTGGCCGCACCGCCATATTCGCCGCCCAGCGCCAGCCCCTGCAACATGCGCAGGATTACCAGAATGATCGGTGCGGCAATGCCAATGCTGGCGTAGGTAGGCAACAACCCCACCGCGAAAGTGGACAGGCCCATCAGCACGATGGTGACCAGGAAGGTGTACTTGCGCCCGATCATGTCACCCAGGCGGCCGAACACCAGCGCGCCAAAGGGCCGTACCAGAAAGCCCGCAGCAAAGGCCATCAGGGCGAAGATGAAGGCCGTGGTGTCGTTCACCCCAGCGAAGAATTGCTTGCTGATGACCGCTGCCAGCGCACCATAGAGAAAAAAGTCATACCACTCGAAAACCGTCCCGAGGGATGACGCGAAAATGATCTTGCGCTCTTCACGGCGGCTGGAGCTGCTGGCCGCCGCACCCTGCTCTTGGATGTAATCCGACATCGTTGCTGTCCTCGGCCCTTAGGCCACAGTGATTATTCTTGTTGTTCCACTGTCGGCAGCTTTCGACCGCAAGCCGCCGGTACTGCACACACCCGGGTCAGGGCGTCGGTAACGCGTCTTCGTTCAAGTAGGTCTGGGTAGCAGCTCCTTTGAGGATCAGTTGCGCCGCCTTCTCGGCGATCATCAGGGTGGGGGAACAGGTATTGCCGGAGGTGATCTGCGGCATGATCGAGGCATCTGCCACGCGCAGGCCGGGGATGCCGTGTACGCGCAGCTGGTTATCCACAACATCCATGGCACCATTGCCCATGCGGCAGGTACCGACCGGGTGGAAGATGGTGGTGCCGATCTTGCCAGCAGCGTCGAACAGCTCCTCCTCGGATTGCAGGGCCGGGCCCGGCAGGTATTCCTTAGGCTCGAACGCCGCCAGGGCAGGGGCCTGGACGATGCGCCGGGTGAGGCGGATGGCATCGGCGGCGACACGCAGGTCTTGCGGGTCGCTGAGGTAGTTGGGGTTGATCAGCGGCGTACTGTTCATGTCAGTGCTGCAGATATCGATACGCCCACGGCTGGCCGGGCGCAGGTTGCATACCGAAGCAGTAAAGGCCGGGAACTGATGCAACGGTTCGCCGAAACGCTCCAGTGATAGCGGCTGCACGTGGTACTGCAGGTTGGCGGTGGCCTGGTCGGTGCTGGAACGCACGAAGGCGCCCAGCTGGCTTGGCGCCATGGCCAGTGGACCGCTGCGGTCGTAGAGGTAGCGCAGGCCCATGCCCATCTTGCCCCAAAGGCTGTTGGCCATCTGGTTCAAGGTGCGGGTATTGCGGATCTGGTAGATCAGCCGAAGTTGCAGGTGGTCCTGCAGGTTGCCACCAACGCCAGGCATGTCGTGCCGAACGCCAATCCCCAAGGTTTCCAGCAACTGACGCGGGCCAATGCCGGAGCGCTGCAAGATTCCGGGCGAGCCGACCGCACCCGCACAGAGGATGATTTCACGGCGCGCCGCAAACTCATGCCAGGCGCCTTGCCAAAACGCTTTCACGGCCCGCGCGCGGGTGTTGTTGAGCAGTACCTGTTCAACCTGAACGCCGGTCATCACCGTGAGGTTGGCGCGGTCCTTGATAGGCCGCAGGAAAGCTTTGGAGGCATTCCAGCGCACGCCGCTACGCTGGTTGACCTGAAAGTATCCACAGCCCTCGTTGTCGCCGGTGTTGAAGTCATCGACCTTGCCGATACCGCTTTGCTCGGCGGCATCGCGGAAAGCATCGAGAATTGGCCAGCTGTAGCGCTGGCGCTCGACTCGCCATTCGCCGTCAGCGCCATGGTGCTCGCTGGCGCCGGCAAAGTGGTTCTCGCTGGCCTTGAACAGCGGCAGCACGTCTTTCCAGGCCCAGCCATCGTTGCCTTGCTCAGCCCACTGGTCATAGTCGGCGGCCTGGCCACGCATGTAGATCATGCCGTTGATCGAAGAACAACCACCTAGCACCTTGCCCCGTGGGTAACCCAGTGCGCGACCGCCCAGGCCAGGCTGTGCCTCGGTCCTGAAGCACCAGTCGGTGCGTGGGTTGCCGATGCAGTAGAGGTAACCGACGGGAATGTGGATCCAGGGATAGTTGTCGCGACCACCTGCCTCCAGCAGCAGCACGCGGCAGGAAGGATCGGCGGACAAACGATTGGCCAGCAGGCAACCGGCAGGACCGGCACCAACGACCACGTAGTCGAAGACAGAATCGGCTGATGGCATGTGCAACCTCGGGCCTGATTATTATTCTTGTCCCGATCCATCTTAGTGAGTAATTTCGTGGAGGGAACACGAGATTTCACGCAGCCGCTGTGCGTTTTAGCACAGCGGTAAGCCTGTACCGGCCGTTTCGCGGGCATGCCCAGGATACGGCCGAGACGAACTGCCAAAAAGGATCAGCATGTTCGACTGGAACGATCTGCGGTTTTTCCTCGAGTTACAGCGCAGCGGCCGCCTGCTTACCGCCGCCAAGCGCCTGAACACCACCCACAGCACCGTGGCCCGGCACATCGAGAGCATCGAGCAGAGCCTGGGCACCGCGCTGTTCGTGCAGCATGCCCAGGGTTACGAGTTAACCCCCTCGGGCCAAGCCTTGCTCAAGCATGCCGAAGCCATGGAGAACGTCGCCCTGCTGGCGCAGGAAGAAATCACTCAGGCCATCACGCCGCTGGGCAAGATTCGCCTGGGGGTGACCGAAGGCATCGGCATCATGTTCTTCACCCCACGCATGAATGCGTTGTTCGAGCGTTACCCTGGCCTTGAAGTGGAACTGGTGGCCGTACCGCGTTTCGTCAGCATCCTCAACCGCGAGGCGGAGATCAGCATCCACCTGGAGCGGCCCAACGCCGATCTGCTGATCACTCGCAAACTCACCGATTATCGCCTGGCGCTGTACGCCAGCCAGGACTATTTGCACCGCGCGCCACCACTGCGCAACCGCGAAGACCTGGCCCGGCACAGCTGGATCGGCTACGTCGACGACTTGCTGTTCAGCCAGGAGTTGCTGTTTCTCAACAGCTTCTGCCGGGCACCCAACGTGGTGTTTCGCAGCACCAGCGTGATCGCCCAGCAAGCCGCCGCCCGCGCCGGGCTGGGCATCGCCGTGCTGCCCAACTACATGGCTCGCCACGACCCGACACTGGTACGCGTGCTGCCTGGCGAAACCATCCAGCGCAGTTACTGGATCTGCACCCGTCGCGAGCTGCATAAATCGGTGCGCCTGCGGGTGGTGTGGGACTATTTGCTGGCGCTGTGCGCGGCGCAGCAGGATGAGCTGCTAGCCCAATAGCGACTTGCCAGCCAGCAGCAAGGCCGCCGTCCAACCTGCCACTGCAAACATCTGCTGTAAGCGCGGCCCTGCCAGCCTGGCAGCCAAAGGCCGCGCCAACAGCAGGCCAAGTACCGCGCCGACGGCAAACGGGGCACCGACCTGCCAGTGCATGACGCCCGCCAGGCTGGCGCTGACCACGCTGCCAGTGGAGACCAGGGCGATCACCGCCAGCGAGGTGGACACGATACTGGCCATGCGCAGGTTGGTGTAGCGGTTCAGGGCCGGGATGATGACAAACCCACCGCCCACCCCCAGCAGGCCGGACAACAACCCGGACAAGGCACCCGTGAATGCCAATGCGCGTGCACAGGGTAGGGTCCAGCGCAAACGGCCCTGCAACGGATTCAGCACACATGGCTCGATGTAACGATGGGCATCATTGGCTTCGCCGCGCAATTCTTTGGCCGCCTTGCGCCAGATACGCAGGCAGGCATAAACCAGCACCCCGGCGAACACCAACTGCAATGGTGTATTGGGCAGACGGTGCGCCAGCATCAGCCCGAAGGGTGCCGCCGCTACACCGACCAGCGCAATGAACAATGCCGCCCGGTAACGCACCAAGCCTTGGCGCAAGCCCAGCACAGCGCCCACTGCCGCCGCCAGGCCCACGGCCAGCAAGCCGACCGGTGCCGCTTCGACCATCGACAAGCCCAGACCGAACACCAGCAAGGGTACTGCGAGAATGCCGCCACCTGCGCCAGTCAACGCCAACACCGCGCCGATGATCGCGCCCAAGCCCGCCCCCAGTAATTGATGCTCGATCACTGCCCACCCTCGGCGACCAGTTGCGGGCGTGCCAACCACTCGCGGCCCTTGAGCATGCCTTGCCAGTACAACGGTGGTAGCGCCTGGGCCTTGAGCAACCAGGCCAGGCGAGTCGGCTTGCGCCCATCCAGCAACCAGCTTGGAAAGCTCGGTGCCAGCTTGCCGCCATAGGTGAATTCGGCCAGAACGATCTTGCCGCGCTCGACGGTAAGTGGACACGAGCCGTAGCCGTCGTACTGGGCCAGGCTCGGCAATCGACCCAATGCTACCAGCACATTGTTGGCCACCACGGGTGCTTGCTTGCGGGCAGCCGCAGCGGTTTTGGCGTTGCTGGTGTTGGCCACGTCTCCAAGGGCGTGCACATTGGTGTACTTGCGATGGCGCAGGGTATGCGGGTCGACATCGACCCAGCCGGTGCTATCGGCCAAAGGGCTTTCGCGAATGAAGTCTGGCGCCACCTGTGGTGGAACCACATGGAGCATGTCGAAGCTTTCGATGCGGGTTTCGCTGCTGCCATCGGCCAGGGTACGCACGAAGGTAGCACGCTTGTTCGGGCCGTCCACGGCGACCAGACGGTGCGAAAAATTAAGGTCGACGGCGTACTTTTCGATGTACTTCATCAGCGCGGGCACATAGTCCGCTACGCCGAACAACACAGCCCCCGCATTGAAGAAGCTGGCTTTCACTGCGCCCAGATAGCCATGGCGTAGCCAGTGGTCGCAAGACAGGTACAGCGCCTTCTGCGGTGCTCCGGCGCACTTGATCGGCATGGGCGGCTGGCTGAACACGGCATGGCCTTGCTTGAGCTTCTGCACCAGCTCCCAGGTATAGGGCGCCAGGTCGTAACGATAGTTGGAGGTGACGCCGTTACGGCCCAGGGTCTCGCTGAGCCCATCGATGGCCGCCCAGTCCAGCTTCAGGCCGGGGCAAACTATCAGCTGTTCGTAACTGATGGAGCGGCCACCTTCGAGCATGACCAACTGGCTCAACGGATCGAAACCCTCTACCCGCGCCTTGACCCAGCGCACACCACGCGGAATGGTCGAGGCCATGGTGCGGGCGGTGCTCGGTGCCTTGAACACACCGGCACCGACCATGGTCCAGCCGGGCTGGTAGTAATGCACCTCGGCAGGGTCGATCAAAGCCACATCCAACGACGGATCGCGGCTGATCAGGCTGGAGGCGGTGGCGATACCGGCGGCACCGGCACCGACGATGACCACCTTGTGGTGGTCGGTATTGGCAGGGGACAACAAGGCAGGCATGGCGGTAAATCCTGAAAATCTGGTTATGGGGGCAGGGCGGTTACAGCTTGTTCAGCGGGATCTTCAAATAGCTCACGCCGTTTGCTTCCGGCGCGGGGAGCTGGCCGCTGCGCATGTTCACCTGCACCGAGGGCAGGATAAGCACCGGCATGTCGAGGGTCTTGTCGCGGGCTTCGCGCATGGCAACGAAGCTGTCCTCATCGATACCCTGGTGGATGTGGATGTTGTGGGCGCGCTGCTCTGCCACGGTGGTGACGTACTGCATGTCGCGGCCACCTGGCAGGTAGTCGTGGCACATGAACAGCCGGGTCTGGTCGGGGAACGCCAGCAGGCGACGAATCGAGCGGTACAAAGTACGGGCGTCGGCGCCTGGGAAATCACAACGGGCTGTGCCGTAGTCGGGCATGAACAAGGTGTCGCCGACGAACACTGCGATCTCGCCGGCGTCCTCGATCATGAAGCTCATGCATGCAGGCGTATGCCCCGGCGTATGCAGCGCACGGGCATGCAGGTTGCCAATGCGGAAACCTTCCTCGTCTTCAAGCAGCACATCGAACTGGCTGCCGTCACGGGCGAAGCCAGGCTCGGCATTGAACAAGGCACCGAACACCTTCTGCACTTGGGTGATGTGCGCGCCGATAGCGGTATGGCCGCCGAGCTTTTCCTTGAGGTAGGCAGCCGCTGAAAGATGATCGGCGTGTACATGGGTTTCCAGCACCCAACGCACGCTGGCGTTCAGCTCGCTCACGCGCTCGATCAGGCGATCCGCCGATGCGCTGCAGGTGCGCCCGGACTTGGGGTCATAATCCAGCACGCTGTCGATCAAGGCGCATTGCCGGGTTTCACGGTCCATGACCAAGTAGCTGATGGTCGAGGTCGCCTCGTCGAAAAAGGCGTCCACGTGAAGGTTGTTACCGATGATCATCACGTTCTCCAATTTATCCGCCCCGCCTTGTACAGGCGTAGGCAGTGACAGGAGGTTTATCAAGATGCATGCCAGGCTTTTTGCTGCGCATGGGCCAATGAAACGGGCCGGTTGCTGACAGCTGTTGGCATGACTGGCAGTGAAGGTGGCAGTCGACTGTCAGCCAATGGCAGTGTTTGGCAGTCCTTGTTACCCTGCATCGGTCATCCAAACGGTGCCGTCATGCCTGAAGCCCATCCCCTCATCCTAGCTCTGGTTTCCTACCTTGAGCACGATGCCCTGCCGACCATCGTGCTGGACACCGACTACAACATCCTCGCCGCCAATGCGGCCTATCGTCGCCAGTTCGGCCGGCATGATCAGGCGCCGTTGGGCGAGAAGTGCCACAAGGTCTCGCATCACTATGCCGTACCGTGCGACCAGGCTGGCGAGCATTGCCCGATGCGCAAGGCGTGGGACAGCAAGGTACCGGAGCGGGTGTTGCACATTCATCACACACCACGCGGCCCCGAGCACGTCGACGTCGAGTTGCGGCCAATCCTGGATGAACAGGGCAGGGTGGTGGCCTTTGTCGAACGCCTGACCACCATCACCCTCGCCTCGGCACAGCCCCAGGAGCAAGGTTTGGTCGGCCGCGCGCCAACCTTCAAGGCCGCCTTGGCCAGCCTGCAACGTGCGGCACCCGCGCAGATTCCGGTATTGCTGCAGGGTGAGTCGGGCACCGGCAAGGAACTGTTCGCGCGCGCGCTACACATGGGCAGCCCACGGGCCAACGGGCCGCTGGTGGTGGTCGACTGCACTGGTTTGACCGAATCCTTGTTCGAAAGTGAGCTGTTCGGTTACGAGAAAGGTGCGTTCACCGGTGCCCACCAACGCAAGATCGGCCTGGCAGAGGCGGCCCATGGCGGCACCTTGTTTCTCGACGAAATCGGTGAAGTACCCCTGGCGATGCAGGTGAAGCTGCTGCGCCTGATCGAGTCTGGCAGCTTCCGCCCGGTTGGCAGCTTGCGCACGGTGCATTCAGATTTCCGACTGGTATCGGCCACCCACAAGCCGCTCAAGCAAATGGTCGCGGATGGCACCTTCCGTGAAGACCTGTATTACCGTATCAGCGGCTTCCCGATTCGCCTGCCTGCGCTGCGCGAGCGGGTGGAAGATCTACCACTGCTTGCGCAGAGCCTGCTGCAGCGCATGGCTGGCAAGCCAACGCCCAGGCTGAGTGACGATGCCTTGCAGCAACTTGGGCTGCATCCGTTTCCGGGCAATATCCGAGAGCTGCGCAACATACTGGAAAGGGCGCGGCTGTTTGCCGATGACGGGCTGATCAGGCCTGAGCACTTTCCGGCAGATATCGGGCCGGCGGGGGCGATCACAACGGGTAGCCGTCGCAATGATTTGGGGGCGTTGGCGCAGGCGTTGGAGCAGTTCAAGGGTTCGCGTAGCGAACTGGCCAGTCATCTTGGTATGAGTGAACGCACGCTGTATCGCCGACTGAAGGCGCTCGGCTTGAACTGAGGGGACGACTGACTTTACCGGACCTTTACCTGCGTCCTGACATTAAACCGGCAAAATCGTGGTCTGATCAGTTAACCGAATCTGGCAGTCAGTGCTGGCCAGGCGATAACAGGCAGAGGACCGCATCAAATGAAAAAAACCCTAACCGTGATCTGTGCCGCGCTCGTGCTCAGCGCACCACTGGCCAGCTTCGCGCAGCCAGGCCCACCCGACCGGCATGATGGCGGCCCATCGCACCAGGGCAATCCGCCACATGGTCAGCCGCAGCAACAGGGTCGCCATGACAATGGCCGGGGTCCTGCTTACCGTGATCCGAACTTCCGCCCACAACAAGGCATGCCGGTGCCTCATCAGCAATGGCAGCGTGGTCACGCAGTCGATCCACATTACCGGGGTGACCGTTACTGGGTGACCGACTGGAAAGCGCGCCACCTGTATGCGCCGCCACGTGATCATCGTTGGTTGTATGTGAATGGCGACTATGTGCTGGTGGCGATTGCCAGCGGTGTGATCGTGAATATTCTCAGCGGTTACTGATAAATCGCAGGCACTAAAAAGCCCGCATCAGCGGGCTTTTTAGTGTCTGGCGAATTACACCTTGTAGGTTCACAAAATAGGTGATAGGCCAGACCCCGTGAAATTGGAATCTTCGCCATTTTTTTTGTGAAATGAAGGGGTGCTTTTCACAGAAAAGCCGAGAAATCCCTACTCACCAATCACAAAAGTTGATTGGCCTGGAAAGGGCCGTTTACGACCGACGCGTGACTTTTCGGTAAGGGATGAGGAGTAGTCGCAGCGATCCTTTAGCTCCTAGTCTGGCGACCTTGGGTTCAGAATCCGACTGGCAATGCCCGCCGTCACTACTTCAGAGGAACCAGCTTCCTCTGCTGCCAAAATTGCGGGGGGCTCATGCTGGTACCCAGGCCCGACAAATGCGCAGTTGCAGCCCTCAATTGCAAGGCTATCCAAAGCGGCACGCGTGTCAATCAAGATCTGATGCATGACGATGGCCGGCCTCACGGAGGTGAAACCGGAGATTCAGATTGACTAAACCGACCCCGTAGACACCAACCTCCACGAAGGCCGCTATCGACCCAAAGCTGTCCTTCAAGAAAGGCAGCTAACGGCGAGAAGCGGTCATTTTGTATCTACAGGTTTCGGGGCGATTCACTCGTCTGATGCTCAGGAGCACCAGGATGGGCGTCAAGGAGGTGGTCATCTTGAGGTGGACTATGCTGACCAGTTGCTCTCAAATCTAATCGTGAGGTCCTCCATGGCAAACCCCAATCTGCTGGCTCTATTCAGAGATGAAGTCCTTCTGACCGGGCCTGAAAGCTCCCTTCCAAGCAACCTATCTCAGTTCTGGCTTGAGGAGCTCCAGAGTCATCTGGAGAGGTATTTCGACGGTTTGAACTCGGATTCAGATGCAGAAGAGAAGGATCTCGACATCTCTCTCCCACTCGCAGCGATCATCCACATCTTGTTCGCGAAGAATGGTGGGGAGGAGATATCCGAGAGCTCTGAAAAGCTGTACGAGTATTTCCAAGACTACCGGCTCGAACTGGCCCTTGAAGAGATCACGCGAAAGACTCATGTGGCTGCCGAGGCTGCAACCATTGAGACCATCTTCACCAACCGAGATGTCCTGGTGGAACAAGGCCCCCTTCTTCAATAGGTACCTCCACCGATGCCATCGCCGGCGGGCACGCTCCGAGGCATTGATGGAATGCATTTTGACGGCTGCCGAGATCAGCGAATGAAAGAAATTGCTGCGCCGATGTTCGATCTAATCGCTTTGTCGCTTCCACGAGGGTTGGGGTTTGGGGACAGCCCGCCAGTAGGGGCATGGCTTAGTGAGGACGGAATTTCTTGTGCCGCTCTAACCCGAAATATCCATGCCGGCAGCTTCGGAATTGTCACCTTGCGGCGTCGTGTCGATAGCGTGTGGGTGCTCCTCAGCCATAGTGAGCGCACCACTGGCGAGTCTGAAGCCCGCGCCTCAATCAGCCATTTTCTCTATACCCAAGCCCATCCGCTACCACTCCCTTCAGGTGAACGACGACGTGCTCCTCTAAGCAGAATGGGTAAGCGCACACCAAGCGTGGTGTTCAAATCACTATTTGATCCAAGCCGCCGTATTGGGGCGTGGGCGCTGAATCAACTGTATCTCGCACTGCCATCCCCAGACAGAAATTGGGTTCCCGATTGCCAGACTGAGAATTTTCACACCCGCCTCTGGGAAGCCCACCTATTAGCGATTTTTCGTGAACAGGGACTCTTGGTCACCCAGCCTAAAGAATCACCCGATTTTCACATCGAGAATAGGCTGGGAGATGAGGCCTGGGTTGAAGCAGTGACAGCCAACCCGGAAGAGCGGTATGAGCATTTTGGCGCCTCGCCGGTCCCCCCACCCGCTGACCGACATGAGCGTTTCTTAGGAGCGGCTGCAGAAAGGTTTGCGAGGACCATCCAAAACAAATTGGACAAGCGTTACGAATCCCTACCGCACGTGGAGGGTAAGCCGCTCATTCTGGCCTTAGCCGATTTCCATGCGCCCAGTTCAATGCTGTGGAGCAGGGAGTCGCTCATCAGCTATCTCTATGGCTTTGCAGTTCACTCATCTGCGCATCGTGGTACGCACCTGATAACTGTGGAGGAAGAGACATCTCTGCTATCAGGGCGCCCCAACGGCCTATTTACGCTAATGGAAAATGCCCATCTTTCAGCGGTCATTTTCACCAATGCCTGCACAGTGCCAAAGCTCAGCCGAGTGCCGATCTCAGGTGGAGCTCATCTAGACGGGTACCGATACTTGCGGTTTGGTGAGTTTTTCGACCGTTCTCCGGGAGCATCACGAGGTATCCCATTTCTGTTGGATGTAGCGTCCAGCGACTACGGTCAGCTCTGGCCGCAATATGGCTACGAGCCGTGGTCTGCTGAAGTGGAGGTATTCCATAACCCTATGGCACTATACCCGGTGCCTAATGAGTTGATACCAGAAGTCACCCACTGGAGAGAAGTAAACGGAAGAGTCGAGTGCGAATCTTTCTTTGATGTATCCATACTCCGATCCAGAACACTCGTCCTCAGTGCAAACGCTAAGGTTCCGTCACTCGATGAGTTGCTGACAGCAGCCAGTCCTCCAGAGCTCTGACGGCGGCGGGGTGGCCGCATCGTTGCCACGCAGGTAGATGAGAATTTCTCAGCAAGCTACCCAGCCAGGGGAAGGACATGAGATCCCCTGCGCAATTCAGGACCGTTGAAGCGTCACCTCTCTTCGGGTAAAAGCATGACCGTCATACAACGCTACAACAGCGTCATACCCGAGAGCATAGGAAGAAAAATGTCGATCCAAGGACTAAAACGATACTTTGGAAACAAGATTCACGCAGTGATAATGATGGCCCCGCTTAAGCGGGAAATGATACGCCTCGGCATATGCACCCTTATGGCGATTATTCTGAATATCATCTTGTATACCGGCGTTGAAGTAGACGGCACCATCAAGCCGTGGGCAGAAACCCCGATAAAACTGTTTGCATCGTCGATGTTATTCGCCTTCATGATCAAGGCTTTTCTGCCAGTTCTCGGCTGGACGATACTGAAAGCAATGCTGTTGAGTGCGAACAATGCCTTCAGCGGCATACTGAGTTTTTTGGGCAATCAGTTCACAGGCGTCATGTACTGTACCGGAATTATTATGGGTTCTATCACGATTAAATTGTATATGGTTTCCGGGGTTTTAGACTCTGAGTTTGCTTATCTGTCCGCAATCGTATTTGCTTCCGGGGTTTTATATTTCTATGTGCTGCAATGCGCCATTCAAAAAACAATGAGTCCGGCCCTGCGTACACCAGCAGTACCGCGTTAAACCACTAGGCTGTGACTATTCATCTCTGGTGCTCAGTAGGCGCTCGCTCTGCTGAACCCTCACCCATACACAACCATTAATGGACTGGCCCGCCTTCGACTTTATGAAGAAGGCGAGCGAGCACGTGACTGATTGCGCATGTATTCCGAGATGAGACTTTCGAAATTGATGTCCGCCTCCTCAACGAGAATATTGACGTGACAGTACAGCTCTTCAGGACCTCTGAGATAATTGAAAATCCTTGATCTAACGATGCCGCAAACCCCTTCTTTGACCGCCGTAGAGGGGAGGTTGATAACATCGCCAACGCACGGGATAAGAGCTAGGCCATGGTCGCTGTTGAAGACAATGTCAGCTGGACAGGCATCAATGCTGGCATCGGATTGTCCTTGCGAAACCTGCTGATAATCAATGCTATACCTCATGTACAGCCTACCTCATTTGTTGAGTGAGGAATCAGCGCCGCGGATCGTAAACAGAAACCTCAAGTTCGCAAGCGACGGGAGCATGTAGCGGATTTTCGGTACTAGAGAGCTTGGCAACTATCGTTTTTCAAGCACATACCCTACGCCCCGAAGCGTATGTATCAGTTTGGTCTCGAAAGGGTCATCTATCTTGGCTCTGAGTCTTCGAATCGACACCTCTACAACGTTTGTGTCGCAGTCAAAATTCATATCCCAAACCTGCGAAATAATTTGGGTGCGGCTCAGCACCACACCGGTATTACGCATCAGGTAATGCAGTAACGCGAATTCTTTCGTGGTCAGGTCAATGCGCTGACCGTCCCTGAATGCCCTGTGCCGGCTCTGATCAAGCTCCAGGTCAGCGACGCGAATGACCTCTACGGATGCAGGGTGATCTGACCTGCGCATCAAGGCGCGAACCCGGGCCAGCAGCTCAGGGAACTCAAATGGCTTGATCAGGTAGTCATCTGCTCCGTTCTCCAGCCCCCGGACCTTATCCGCCAGCCGGCTTCTCGCCGTCAGCATCATGATACGGGAAGGGCAGTTTTTACGACGCAACAACTCAAGGACCTGCCAACCGTCCATCTCTGGCAGATTTATATCCAGGATAATCAGCTCATATTCGTGCTGCTTAGCCAAGAATAATCCATCTGACCCGGTGTGGACGCAATCTACGACATAGCCACATTCCGTCAGACCTTGACGCACATACTCCGCAGTTTTTACTTCATCCTCAATTACCAGAATTCGCATGGGATTTTGTCTCGATATCACTGAGCAATTAACCGCGCACGCGCGCCGGCATTATTGAAAGGGATGGTAAATCAAAATGAGCGTGCCGGGGCTCAAATGACGGATTTGTAATTTCTAGGTAATACAGTTGATAGTCTGGCGGTATATCTTGTCGCGGTTTGGGTTTGACAGTTGCGGGCCCTCTCTCCAGCAGGTGATTTGACCTTATGAAGTATTGGGTTATTTTCTTCTTTGTGCTGGCTTCGTTCCGCTCAGATGACGGCGAGGTCGCTCACATTGAAGAGACTGGTCATTGGTGTAGTCATGAACTTCACCGGCATGCGATGCGTACAATCGAACGCCTACTTGAATTTTAGGCAAAAAAAGGCGCCCAATGGGCGCCAAATATCCACCTTTTACCAAAGGAGCACTTAAGCCACTCAAGGTGAATTCGTAATGCTCGTTTTACTAATAGGACCAGTTAATGAATAACTGGTCCAGTTAGCGAATTACAGAATCGAAAGCGGGTACTCAATGATCACACGGGTTTCATCCAGATCCGATTCGAATGCAGTGGCACGTGTGGTTGCCTGGCGCAACCGGAAGGACAGATCTTTTGCTGGACCGGTTTGGACAACGTATTTGACTTCGACGTCACGCTCCCAACGCTTCTGATTGTCGAGCGGGTTGCCGTTGTCATCAGTGCGCATGTAGAACTGGTTAGCGTTCGAGTAATCCGCGCCCGAGCCTCTGGCGTAGCGGGTCATGAACGTCAGGCCTGGAATGCCGTAGCTGGTGAAGTTCAGGTCATAGCGCAGCATCCAGGAACGCTCTTTCGGCGAGTTGAAGTCGCTGTACTGGATGGAGTTGTCGACGAAAATCGAGTCCGACTGACGCAGGTAGTCAAAATCGTCGTCGCCGTTGTTGCGCTGGTGCGACAGGGCTAGGGTATGGGCACCGTAACGCACGCCGACCTTGGCACTCCAGATGTTGTTGTCGAATTCACCCAGGCGCTTCTTACCTTCATCTACGGCTTTGTAGTAGTTGAAGCCACCGATCAGCGCCAGATCGTCGCTCAGCGGGTAAACCACGCTGGTGCCGGCGTAGTACTGATTCCAGACGTCTTTCAGCTGGCTGGCGTAGACGCTCACAGTCCAGTTGTCGTTGATCGAGTAGTCACCGCCACCGTAACCGATCCATGGCGAGTTGACCGGGCCGCCGTAGAACGTCACGAAGTTGTCGTTCAGGTTGCTTGAGACCGGCTGGCTCATCGCATGCAGACGACCACCCTGCAGGGTGAGGCCTTGGATGCTGGTGTTCTCAACGGTCACGCCGCGGAAGCTTTCTGGCAGCAGGCGAGAGTCGCCGGATGCAACGACCGGAGTCGATGGGAAAACATCACCTACTTTCACGATGGTATCGAACAAGCGGACTTTGGCTGCGCCGCCGACCTTGGTGTATTCGTCGCGAGCTTCGCCCTTGTTATCAACGGGTAGCACGTCGAAGGAGCTACGGCCGCCGTTGCGCCCATCACCGGTGTCGAGCTTGAGGCCGATCATGGCGAAGGCATCAACGCCAAAGCCAACGGTTCCCTGGGTAAACCCAGAGTTGAATTTGCTGATGATCGCGTGCGCCCAGGCTTCGGAGTAGCCGTTGGTGTTGCCCTTGCCACTGTTATAAGTGGGGGCAGTGCTGTCGCGGTTATCACGGTTGAAGTAGAAGTTACGGTTCAGCACTGTAAGGCTGCTGCCTTCAATGAAGCCTTCTGGCTTGTCTTCTGCCTGTGCCGAAATAGCATAGCTTCCAGACAGCGCAGAAACTGCCGCCAAATACAGTGGTACTTTGATTTTCATCCGATGCTCCTTTGATTCACGGCAGTTTTTATTATGTTTACCGGCGCGGGTGTCGTTAATTGTTCTGACCAGGCGGCGCGCCTAGCGTAGCGCGAGCTCATATTTGCAGGCCGAAGATAACGGGGGGGTGATAGGAAAATTACAATTTCGTCATCTACCTGTTGTTCGGGCCTTCGCACCGCGTGTTTGCCATCTCCGTTGCTTGTAACGAAATCATCGTGTCGGGTTTGGTTTCCCAGTATTTTCGGGCATTACAGGACATTCTTACGGAATTGTAATTTTCTAGCCACCCCTCTGATAGCTACCGCTCATTAGAGTGCCATCACCTAATCAAGTGGGGCTTGGCAGCTGTTTCGGCGTTCTCGCCAAGCTTTATCGAAGTTTGTGCACGAGGACCATCAAAGTGCCCCGGTATAACCGCAATGTCTTACCCAAGACCCCCGTCTCGCCCTGGAAGATCGCTGCACTCTGTGCAGTCATCTCTGGGTTGATGGCGCCTGCAGCCCTTGCCCAAAGCATCAGCTTGCCCCAGGCGCTTTCGACGGCCATGGATGCCAACCCAGACCTGGCCGCGGCCAGGCAAGAAATTGGGATCGCTGATGGTGCTCGCAAGCAGGCCGGGCTTATCCCCAACCCCACAATCTCGTATGACGTGGAAGACACCCGTCGTAACACCAGCCAGACGACTGTCTCTCTCAGCCAGACCCTTGAGCTGGGCGGTAAGCGGGGGGCTCGTGTTGACGTCGCCACATACGGGCAGACCGCCGCACAGCTTGAGTTAGACCGTCGCGTTAACGGCCTGCGTGCAGATGTCGTCCAAGCCTTTTACGCCGCGTTGCGGGCCCAGACAGGTCTCGACCTGGCCAAGCAATCTCTCGAACTGACTGAGCGCGGTCTTCGCATCGTCGATGGCCGTGTTCGCGCAGGTAAGTCGTCCCCAGTGGAGGCGACCCGCGCTCAAGTGCAACTGGCCGAAGCCCAGCTGCAAGTTCGACGTGCAGAAACGGAAAAAGCGACCGCTTACCAACAGCTCGCTCAAATTACCGGGAGCTCAGTCACCGTGTTTGATCGACTCGAATCGCCAACCCTCTCCCCGGGCTTGCCACCTCGCACTGAAGATCTGCTGGCTAAGCTCGACCAAACAGCAGAAATGCGTCAGGCCGTGGTGCAGATAGACAAGAGCGATGCCTCGCTCGGCTCAGAGAAAGCTCAGCGTATCCCGAACCTTACTGTCAGTGTAGGTAGCCAGTACGACCGCTCTGTGCGCGAGCGGGTCAACACTGTGGGCCTGTCTATGCCTTTGCCGCTGTTCGATCGTAACCAGGGCAACATTCTTTCCGCTTCTCGTCGTGCAGATCAGGCCCGGGACCAGCGCAATGCTGTTGAGCTGCGCCTGCGCACCGAAACCCAAACCGCGTTGAACCAATGGTCCACCGCCATGCAGGAGGTCGAGTCCTACGACAAGACCATTCTGCCTTCAGCCCAACAAGCCGTAGAGACCGCAACCCGCGGCTTCGAGATGGGCAAATTCGGTTTCATCGAAGTGCTGGATGCCCAGCGCACCTTGATCGTCGCTCGTGGCCAATACCTCGAATCGTTGGCAGCGGCGACCAATGCGCGTGCGCAGGTGGAAAGGGTTTATGGCGAAGTCGGCTCAACCGCCGGCACTCGCTGAACGGGCCAAACATTTTCTTCGGCACACAGCCTTGAACAAGCCGGTGCCTACGATCAGCAGGAGTAGCAATGGATAACAAACGCAAGATCGCCCTCGCGGTAGCCGCTGTGGCAGCCCTCGGATTTGGCAGCCTTGCCTGGAACAACAGTTCCGGACAGCAGGCCGCCAGTACTGCCGAGCATGGCGCTAACGATGGCCATGGCGACGAAAAGAAAGCCGCATCTGCCGCCAAAGAGGAAGGTGATGAGGGCCATGGTGAAGAAGGCCACAGCGAAGAGGGCGGTGAAGAAGAGGGCAAGCTGACGCTCAGCGCTGAACAGATCAAGGCCGCTGGTGTTGCCCTGGAAGCTGCAGCGCCTCGTGACCTCGGTACCGTCGTGAGCTTCCCTGGCGAAATTCGCTTCGACGAAGATCGTACTGCCCACGTGGTTCCTCGTGTTCCTGGCGTTGTTGAGGCTGTCCAGGCCAACCTGGGCGAGACGGTCAAGAAAGGGCAAGTCCTCGCGGTAATCGCCAGCCAGCAGATCTCTGACCTGCGCAGCGAACAACAGGCCGCACAGCGTCGCGTCGAACTGGCGCGTGTGACCTTCGAACGTGAGAAGCAACTGTGGCAGGACAAGATCTCTGCAGAGCAAGACTACCTCCAAGCACGCCAAGCGCTGCAAGAAGCGGAGATCTCCTTGGCCAACGCCAAGCAGAAGGTCGGCGCAATCGGTGCCTCGGTTAACTCCGTTGGCGGTAATCGTTACGAGCTCCGCGCTCCCTTCGACGCCGTGGTAGTGGAGAAACACCTGACCGTCGGCGAAGTCGTCAGCGAGGCGACCAACGCCTTCATCCTTTCCGACCTGAATCAGGTCTGGGCGACCTTCGCAGTTCCGCCGACAGATCTGGGCAAGGTCACGACTGGCCGTGCAGTGAAAGTCTCTTCGCCTGACATGAACGTCGAGGTCGAAGGGAAGGTGGGTTATGTCGGCAGCCTGCTGGGCGAGCAAAACCGTGCAGCTACTGTCCGCGTCACCTTGACCAACCCCAACGGCGCCTGGCGTCCAGGCCTGTTCGTAAACATTGCGGTCACCTCCCAGACCGATCGAGTTGCCGTAGCGGTCCCTGAGCACGCTGTGCAGACCGTTGAAGACAAACCTTCGGTATTCGTACGCACCCCAGATGGCTTTGACACCCGCCCGGTAAAACTGGGTCGCCGCGACAATGGGTACGTGGAAATCATCGACGGTATTGAAGCCGGCGCCCAGGTAGCAACCAGTGGCAGCTTCACACTCAAGTCCGAGCTCGGCAAAGCTTCTGCCGAACACGGTCACTGATGCGAACTGACAGGATGATTTCTCATGTTTGAACGTATCATCAGATTCGCCATCGAGCAGCGCATCGTAGTAATGATCGCCGTTCTGATCATGGCGGGTATCGGTATCTACAGCTATCAAAAGCTGCCCATCGATGCGGTACCCGATATCACCAACGTCCAGGTGCAGATCAACACTGCAGCGCCTGGTTACTCGCCCTTGGAAACCGAACAACGGATCACGTTTCCAGTTGAAACGGCCATGGCCGGTCTCCCGGGCCTTCAGCAGACCCGTTCCCTGTCTCGCTCTGGCCTGTCTCAGGTCACCGTGATCTTCAAGGATGGCACTGACATCTTCTTTGCCCGCCAGTTGATCAACGAGCGGCTGCAGGTTGCGAAGGAACAGCTGCCAGAAGGTGTAGAGGCCGTCATGGGTCCGGTATCTACCGGCCTCGGCGAGATCTTCCTGTGGACTGTTGAAGCCGAAGATGGCGCGGTCAAAGAGGACGGTACGCCGTACACCCCGACCGACCTGCGCGTGATCCAGGACTGGATCATCAAGCCTCAGCTGCGTAACGTCCCGGGTGTGGCCGAGATCAATACCATCGGCGGTTATGCCAAGCAGTTCCTGGTTGCGCCGGATCCAAAGCGCCTGGCTACCTACAAGCTGACACTCAATGACCTGGTCGCAGCGTTGGAAAGTAACAACGCCAACGTCGGTGCCGGCTACATCGAGCGTAATGGTGAACAGTTGCTCATCCGTGCACCGGGTCAGGTAGGCAATATCGAAGACATCGCCAACATCGTGATCACCAGTGTGGATGGTGCACCGATTCGCATCAGCAGCGTTGCTGACGTCAGCATCGGTAAAGAGCTCCGTACAGGTGCTGCTACTGAGAACGGCCGCGAAGTCGTGCTCGGTACCGTGTTCATGCTGATTGGTGAAAACAGCCGCACCGTATCTCAAGCTGTCGCCGCCAAATTGGCGGACATCAACCGCACCCTGCCAAAGGGCGTGGTGGCTGTGACTGTTTACGACCGTACCAACCTGGTTGAAAAAGCCATCGCGACGGTGAAGAAGAACCTGGTGGAAGGCGCGATCCTGGTTATCGCCATTCTGTTCCTGTTCCTCGGCAACATCCGTGCGGCTCTGATCACCGCGATGGTGATTCCGCTGTCCATGCTGTTCACCTTCACAGGCATGTTCAACAACAAGGTCAGTGCCAACTTAATGAGTTTGGGGGCACTCGACTTCGGCATCATCGTCGACGGTGCCGTGGTTATTGTAGAAAACGCGATCCGTCGACTGGCTCATGCGCAACATAAGCATGGCCGCATGCTCACCAAAACCGAACGCTTCCACGAGGTCTTTGCCGCGGCGCGAGAAGCTCGCCGGCCGCTGATCTTCGGTCAGCTGATCATCATGGTGGTGTACCTGCCGATCTTCGCCCTCACCGGCGTCGAAGGCAAAATGTTCCACCCGATGGCCTTCACCGTTGTGATGGCGCTGCTGGGTGCAATGGTCCTGTCCGTTACCTTTGTTCCTGCAGCTATTGCCATGTTCGTCACTGGCAAGGTGAAGGAAGAGGAAGGCGTGGTCATGCGCACAGCTCGACTGCGCTATGAACCGGTTCTGCAATGGGTGCTGGGACATCGGAACATCGCTTTCTCGGCCGCAGTAGCCTTGGTCGTGCTCAGTGGTTTGCTGGCAAGTCGTATGGGTAGCGAGTTCATCCCAAGCCTCAGTGAGGGTGACTTTGCGATGCAGGCCATGCGTGTGCCTGGAACGAGCCTCACTCAATCTGTCGAGATGCAGCAGCGTCTGGAGAAAGCGGTGATTGCGCAGGTGCCTGAAGTTGAGCGGATGTTCGCACGCTCGGGTACCGCAGAAATTGCATCTGACCCGATGCCGCCGAACGCCTCTGACGCCTACATCATGCTCAAGCCTCAGGATCAGTGGCCTAACCCGAAGAAGCCTCGTGATGAGCTGATTGCTGAAGTGCAGAAGGCCGCAGCGGGTGTTCCAGGAAGCAACTACGAGTTGTCGCAGCCAATCCAACTGCGTTTCAACGAGCTGATTTCGGGCGTGCGTAGTGACGTCGCTGTGAAAGTCTTCGGCGATGACATGGACGTGCTCAACAACACCGCCAACAAGATCGCGGCAGCGCTCAAAGCGGTCCCGGGCTCATCGGAAGTGAAAGTTGAGCAGACATCCGGCCTGCCGGTGCTGACCATCAACATTGACCGCGAAAAAGCAGCACGCTACGGCCTGAACATCGCGGATGTTCAGAACTCGATCGCTATCGCCGTGGGTGGCCGTCAGGCCGGCACGCTGTATGAGGGCGACCGTCGGTTCGACATGGTAGTACGCCTACCAGAGACCGTTCGCACCGACGTAGCGGGTATGTCCAGCTTGCTGATCCCGGTACCTGCCAATGCGGCACAGGGTGCCAATCAGATCGGCTTCATCCCGCTGTCCCAGGTCGCCAATCTGGACCTGCAACTGGGCCCGAACCAAATCAGCCGCGAGAACGGCAAACGTCTGGTTATCGTCAGCGCCAACGTTCGAGGCCGCGATCTGGGGTCCTTCGTTGAGGAGGCGACCGCATCGCTGGACAAGAAGGTGCAAATCCCTGCGGGCTACTGGACGACTTGGGGGGGCCAGTTCGAGCAGCTGCAGTCGGCTGCCAAACGCCTGCAGATCGTTGTTCCAGTCGCCTTGCTGCTGGTCATGACCTTGTTGTTCCTGATGTTCAACAACCTGAAGGACGGCATGCTGGTCTTCACCGGTATTCCATTCGCACTCACCGGTGGTGTTGTGGCGTTGTGGCTGCGGGACATCCCACTGTCGATCTCGGCAGGTGTCGGCTTCATTGCACTGTCCGGCGTTGCAGTACTGAACGGCCTGGTGATGATTGCCTTCATCCGCGGGCTAAGGGAGGAGGGACGAACGCTCAGACAGGCAGTCGATGAAGGTGCATTGACCCGTCTGCGACCTGTTCTGATGACAGCCTTGGTAGCGTCCCTGGGCTTCATCCCGATGGCTTTGGCCACCGGCACCGGTGCCGAAGTTCAGCGGCCATTGGCGACGGTGGTGATTGGCGGGATCCTGTCCTCCACCGCACTGACCTTGCTGGTACTGCCTGCCCTGTATCACTGGGCACACCGCAAGGATGAAGACGGCGACGAGGCCGAAGTGGTTAGCTAACAGCCTCCGCTAAAGAGAAGCCCACAACACGTGTTGTGGGCTTTTTTGTTTAAAGTGAAGTAGATGCACTTACCTTTCAAAATTGTAAGTTTCTCGTCATGCCGGTGATGCCTATGCATTGCTAAGGTTACGCCCGAGAAGTTTTGAAATTGAGAGGGTTTTATGAAAAAGCTAATTATCGCTGCTGCACTTGTTGTTTTCTCGGTGGCTTCGCAGGCCAACACTTTCTCCGAGAGCAAGCAGCTTCAATACACCAAGGAACACCAGACCGCAGTGGCCAAGTACGCGGAGAAAAATGGCAAGCCAATGCCAGAGATTCAGGATTACAAATATGGCATGAAGATAGACGTTGCGAAATTCGTACGTCAGTCGCAGGACCCCCGTACCTGCCAGGTCTATCCACGGTTGATGACCTTCGAGGACTCCCAGGGCACGCTCAAGACTGTTCGTTACTCGATGTATTCGCAATGCATCAACAACAAGTAGTAAACGATTTGAACAGAACAATTAGAGAATTCATAAATGCCAGGCAGTGCCTGGCATTTTTTATTACGCCCGATACCCCATAGCTTCGAAATGTTAACGCCTGGGCTCGGGCAAACCGTGCAATAGATCTTAGCCAACCAACAGAGACGGCTCCCCAACTGCAGAGGGCAATTGGAAGCCTTGACCCCAGAAGGGACGAGTTATGAAGAGTTTGCTTGAACGCCCTGATGACCAAGCCGGGCATGAAGGTCATAGCCATGAGCATGGCGGCATTTTTGGAATGAACACAGAGCTGATTTTCGCGCTGATCTGTGGTGCTCTCCTGGGTGCCGGAGCTCTCGCAGGAAAACTTGGCCTGATTGATCGTCTGCCTCTGATTCTGTACGTGTCGGCCTACGTGTTCGGTGGATGGTTCACCACTAAGGAAGCGGTTACCAACATCCGTCAGAAACGCTTCGAGATCGACTCGCTGATGCTTCTCGCCGCAGTCGGTGCCGCGAGCATCGGCGCCTGGGCGGAGGGGGCTCTGCTGCTGTTCCTGTTCAGTCTGGGGCATTCCCTTGAAAGCTACGCGATGGGGCGGGCCAAGAAAGCGATTGAGGCACTGTCCAAGCTCGCACCAGCCACCGCGATCGTACGCAGAGCAAATGGCACGGTGGAGATGCCCGTGGAGCTGCTGGTTCCCGGTGACGTTGTCATCGTGCGCCCCAATGACCGCCTGCCGGCCGATGGTTTTGTAGTCGTAGGCTCCTCAAGTATCAACCAGGCGCCAGTAACCGGTGAGAGCGTCCCCGTGGACAAGCAACCTGTTCCTGATGCCGAACTCGCACGCAGCAAGCCAGATGCAGTGGATGCAGCCTCGAAAGTCTTCGCCGGTACCATCAATGGCGAAACGCTCATCGAGGTTGAGGTAACACGGCGCTCTACGGAGAGTACCTTGGCGCGGGTCATCAAGATGGTCAGTGAAGCCGAAGTCAGGAAGTCACCGACCCAGCGATTCACGGACCGCTTCCAACGCATATTCGTCCCGTTGGTTTTACTGCTGGTAGTCGGGCTGCTATTTGCCGGCATTTTCCTTGACGAGCCGTTCCGTGACTCGTTCTACCGGGCGATGGCCGTACTGGTTGCAGCCAGCCCCTGCGCGCTCGCGATCGCTACACCAAGCGCCATTCTCTCTGGCATCGCCAGGGCAGCCCGAGGTGGCGTGCTGATCAAGGGCGGTGCGCCACTTGAAGAGCTTGGATCATTGAATGCCATGGCATTCGACAAGACCGGTACCCTGACCGAAGGGCGCCCACGTATCACCGATGTAATACCCATAGGCGGCACGCAGATCGAGGATCTGCTAAACGTCGCCATCGCTGTGGAGTCGATGAGCGACCATCCGCTGGCTGCGGCAATTGTGCGTGACGGTGAAGAGATGATTGGCACACGGCGCCGATTCCAAGCCAAGAACATGAGCAACATGATTGGCCGCGGCGTGCGTGCTGAGCTTGATGGGCAGTTCGTCTGGATTGGCAAGGTCGAGATGTTCGGTACCAATGGTATTCCCGCACTCAGCAAGGCAGCCCTGGAGGCTGCGGAGCGTCTACGTCAGTCAGGCCGTACCACCATGGTGGTACGGCGTGCTGACAAGGATCTGGGCGCTATCGGGCTATTGGACACACCCCGGGAGGGGGCCAAAGAGGCACTCCAGAAGCTTAGAGAGATGGGCATCGAACGCATGGTCATGATTTCTGGAGACCACAACCGCGTTGCAGAGGCTGTAGCCAAACAAGTTGGCTTAGATGAAGCGTGGGGAGACCTGATGCCGGAAGACAAGGTCAAGGCCATCAAAAACCTGCGCCTTAGCGCCAAGGTGGCCATGGTGGGTGACGGCGTCAATGATGCCCCTGCCATGGCCAGTTCGAGCGTTGGTATCGCAATGGGGGCTGCTGGATCTGATGTTGCCCTGGAAACGGCTGATATCGCGCTTATGGCTGACGACATCAGGCAACTCCCATTTGCGGTGGGGCTGAGCCGTCACACGCGATCGATCATCCACCAGAATCTGTTCGTCAGCTTGGGGATTGTGGCCATCCTGGTTCCGTCCACCATCATGGGCTTGAGCATTGGTGCCGCTGTTGCGATCCATGAGGGCTCCACACTGTTGGTCGTCTTCAACGCCTTGCGCCTGTTGGCCTACCGCAGAAGCACCTGATCCCTGAGCTTCAATCATGAAGCTAAGCAGGGAAATGACCTGAAGTAGAAGTACGGGTCGTGCGCGATCAGCGCACGACCCGTACTTTTCTCTCACTCGTCGATCCCGATGCGCTTGAGGCTTTCAAGGGCCTTTCCGCACTCAGGTGAGCCATGCCGTAAGCCGCAGGCCAATGCAGCTTTGAGGCTCATGACACCGGCTACGAAACCGACTTGATTGCCGACTCCGTGTCCGTCCGCAAATCCCTGATCATACGCAATCTCGACAAGCGCATTGATCGCCGCCAGGGTGTCCTGTTTGTTTTTACTCTTTTGCATATCTACTCCGCGAGCATTCAGCTCATATCGCTCGGTTAGGTGGCGGCGCCTTCAGGTTTGGGGTGAGCGAATCCCGCTCCCATAGCCAATCCCTAACGGGGGGCTCAGCCCGCCACCGTAAGGAAAATCAGCTATTGAGAGCAGATGACTCGTTTTGGTCACCCGTGCTGCTCGCCTCACCGCATTGGCACTGAGTGGGTACATCCGGGTAGTCGCTGTGATTCTCAATGAACAGCGTTCGGCAGGTTTCGCACCCATAGATCCGGGGCAGGGATTTAAGGCCGCTCGGAAGCACGTCACTCAGAGGCTCGTTATGCCAAGGAGCCCCGTCAAGGATTCTTGAACGCAGGATGTTTCCCAGGCGCCAGGTGTCACTTTGTGCGCGCCAGGACCACATCGGCGCAGAAAGCGAATACTGGATGAAGGTCTCTTGTGACTGCCTGGATAGCGGGTACTTGGGGCGGGTCCAGCCGGAATCGATGATGCTGAACCCCATGCCCATTTCTGCGCTCGGGTGGGTCTTTTCACCAAAGAAACGGTCATGCGTCGCTGGAGCCGTCGCATGATGGTCAGTCGGTGGGAATACCCACAGATAACACTCATCCCGGTTGACCATGCTGATGAGCTCGCTTGGCCCCCGCATGGGGGAATTTGCAGCCAGGGCGAAGCGATCCTTCCACGACATTTTGGGAGGCGGCGCAATACCAGCAGCGATGGCCAACGTGGCAGTCTTGGGGACGAAGCGATCGCCTAGCTCGTTCAGATCCAGGTTCTTGCAGAGAGCCTTGAAGGCCTTTTTGCGAGTCTTCGAGCTGAAGGAGGGGTCAAGGAGCAGGCGAACCTGGTTCACGCCGATTCCCGCAGTTCGTAGCACCTCAATGACTTCTTCAGCCACACCGACTGCTTGAAGATCGGTCAATCCTAAGCACGTTTTCGCCCGCTCGACCGCCGCGTAGAGGTTGTACTGCCGTGTCTCGTTGTCACGACAGACCTGAATTGGCAGCTTGTCTTGGATGGCAACTTGCGGTGCAACGGAGCCGATGGCCGCGTGGAACAGCTGGTGGAGGTGCAGATGAGAGTACGGGCGGCCAGAAGCCGAGAACGAGGCGTGCAGCTGAGCAGCGAGAGGTTGAAGCAGCTTTTTTGCAGACATGACTATCCCCTAATGAGCGACGTTGGGGTAGCTGCGCTTGTAGGGCCGTTAGACGCGAAGCTGGACGTCGAATCAGGTTCAATCATGAATAGGAGTCAGGTTTGATTTGCTTGCACGGCCACCATGCAAAGCCCGACGCGGCAATCACATCAGATTCGCCGAGCTTTGGCAAGAGCGGTCATCGGTAAGCGAAAGCAGGTAGGAGGAGGGCGCTCCATGCTTGATCACCTCCAGAAACAGGAAAGCCGGAAGCACGTTGAGCGCTTCCGGCTTTCTCACGTCAGACTGATGAGAGGGATCAGAAGACGTATTGCAGGCGGGTCACGATGGCATTGCCGCTGTCGTCGCCCACGGTGTTCTCGTTGTTGTCGGTGCGCACGTTGATGTAGTTGGCACTGACTTTCACCGCCTCGTTGACGTACCAGTTCACACCCACCGTGTGGCTCTTGGCCTTGCGCTCGTTCGATTGGTCCGCCGCGGTGACCAGGTTGCCGTCTTCGACCTTGATATCGTCAAAGCGGTAGAAGACTTCCCAGGCCCCCAGTTCCTTGTTCTCTGGTTTGATAGTGTCGAACTTGGCACCATCGAGCTTGTAGATACGCGGCTCGCCGGTCAGGGTGTAAGCCATCTGGGCGTAGTAACCGGAGGCCTTCATGTCGTTGTTGGCCTGGTCAGCTTTCAGCTTGCGGCGAAGGTATTCCGCTTGAACCGAGAACGGGCCGGTGGCCCAGGCACCTTCGAGACCCCAGACCGAGTCGTCCTTCCACAGGCCATCTTGTGCAGCAGCACCGCCAAACAGCATGCGGTTGCCGTTGGTGCCGGCATCGCCGCCGCCATTGGTATCTACACCGCGGACGCCCAGACGCGAACGAATCCGGGTATCGACCGCACTGTTTTTGAGGTCGCGGTAAGCGTACTGAGCACCGACGTGCAGGACGTTGCCATCACTGTGCAGCGGTGCGAACACGCCACGTACGTTGTAGCGCTTGGTGCTGTCGCCATCCGAGTTGTTATTGGTTTCGCTGAAAACGCTACCGGAAACATAAGCCATGTCAGCGATGGTGCTGGTGGCTTGAACACCCATGCCGGCGTTGTCGTTGATCCAGTCCGCCAGGTCGTACGAGAGGTTCCGCTCCATGGCGGTGGTCCACTTCGAACTGGTGGCTTTCTCAAGACCGAAGTCGGTGTAGAAACGGCCAAAGCGCAGTTGCACCGGCTTGAAACCCGTGTAGGTCAGGCTGGCTTCGTCGAAGTAGCCGTCGGAGTCGTTGCCCGTGTTGCGGGAAAGGTCGTAGTTGAGCTGATACTTCCAGTCGCGGTACAGCACGCCACCGAGCTCAAGGTAGGCGCGACGGAAGTAGCCTGCGTCAGCGGTATCGCCATTCTTGGTGAAGACACCATCGAAACGGCCGTAGTCGGCCTGAACTCGGCCGCCCAGTTTGAAACTGAATTCCTTGTCAGAAGTCGATACTTCAAGACCGCCCTTGGTCTTCAGAACGATGTCAGCTCCGTCAGTGGTTACTGTTCCGGAGAATGCTTGCGAGGAAAATGTGCCTATTATTGCGGCAGCCAACAGCTTTTCCCGCATGTTCGAAGAACGGATCATTGCTTGCCTCTCGTATGTTAAGTGCTTAGCTACCGACGTTATATTTCGCCCTGCGCCGGCCTAAATTTATCTTGCAGATGGGAGCAGGCCACGGTTGTCACCCGCTGTAACAAGATGCCTTTGTTCTAAGCACTCTGACTAGGTTGCAAGCGAATATGACAGTTGTGTTTCTGTAGTGTTAACGGAGGAGTTTGAAACCTAACAAAACTGTTACCGAACAAGCCAGTCCTTCTTATCAAAGAAGCTCTTCTTGATCAATCTTCGAATTTCCAAAACCTGCGGATTGCGGACAAGCTTCGTTTTGATAACAAGATAGACATCTTTCTCCTCCAGGTCGTCCAGGAAACCCGGCACGGGTAGGATATTTCTCTCCAGTTTTCGGCTGTAGTCGGGCAGCACTCCAATACACGCACCGCCAACGACAAGGCCTCGTGATAGGTTGTAGCTCTTGACCCGAGTGGTACCGCCCTGATGCTCAGCCATTATCGATGCCCACTTTCGTGAGCCCGCCAAGATCTCTTCATCCCAAGGGACAACGAGCATGAAGTTGTGCAAATCCAAGCTCTCCACTGGAAGGGTGACGCTTCTTGAATAGCGGCTGGAAATGAACAGGGCGTGCCCAATCCGGCCAAGCCTTTCAAACCTATACGTAGGATGGCGATCAAGCGCGCCTTTATCATCTGGGCTCACCAAAGCGATACCCACATCGACTTCACACTCAGAAAGCATCTGCGTTGTGCATTCTGAATGGATTTCCAGCTGCATTTCGGCATGATCACGCACGTAGGCGACTAGATCGCGGTTTACGATGTCGTTCAGCACTGGCTCTGTGATCGCGATGGTAAGCCTGGGGACTTCCTTTTCACCGGACTTGCCAAGGCCGTCTGGGCCGAAGAGCTGGCACAGGTAATGGCTGACCCTCTCGCCTGTGCGGGTCAGGGCAAGCTTGTTGTGTTTGTAGACAAACACGGGAGCACCAATGTGCTCTTCCAGTTTCTCCAAGCGTTTCCGCAGGCCTACCACTGGCACATTGAGCCCTCGGGCAGCCTGTTTGAAACTGGCACAACGTGCTGTTGCGAAAAACTCTACGGCCAGCTGATCATCAATTGGCAAATCATCCAATATGTCAGGGCTGTAAGGAACAACGCTGCTTGTATATGTTTCATTTTGTGTAACCATTAGGTCCCCCTTAATTCGGGGAATCTATCTCAATGCCACCCGGTGTTTCCTTATCTTGTCAACATTGTAATCCACGGGTCATGCATGCGTTATCGGAAGGCTTTTATTTCGAAAGCGTAATTTTCAGGCAATCCCTCTGATATTGTAGCGTGCTAGCCTAGTGCGCCGACTTGTTACTTACCATATATAGATTCGGCTAATTACGCATTTACATTTAGTTCACTATTTTTTCACCTTTGCCTCCATAGGCTTTGGGCATGGAAAATCAAACCCCACCTCTTACTACCTTACTGATTCGTTATCTGGGGATCGGCTTCATAGCAACGGGAGTCCATTATGCGGTGTTCCTATTGCTGGTTACGACAGAATTCGTTACTCCGTTACTGGCCAGTATCTGTGGCGGCATGGTTGGCGCAATCGCGAGCTTCATTGGAAATAGGGCGCTCTGTTTTGTGGCAGATGGCTCTCGTAAGTTTCAGCCTGTCAGGTTTGCACTGGTCGCGTTAACCACAAACTTCGGCAATGGCGTGGGTATGTGGTTCCTCATCAAGTCGAATCTGTCACCGCTCATCTCCCAAGTCGTAGTGACCTTAAGCCTCACTGCACTTGGATTCATTGCACATCGTTTTTGGACATTCAATCATGCAGACATTACATCGCTTTCCCGAGCGCCCTGATCCCTTGTTAACCATCGTGGTCCCTTGCTTCCAGGAAGAGGAAACCATCCCCGAGTTCCACCAGCGAATCACCCGCGTGGTGAAGCGCTTACCCGTCTCCTGCGAAATCCTCTATGTCGACGACGGCAGTAATGACCGGACGGCCGACATTCTTCGCCACTATCAGGATGGGTCATCTGTACGTTGCCTGTCCCTGAGTCGCAACTTCGGCAAAGAGGCTGCACTGAGCGCCGGGATAGACCATGCCCGTGGCAGTGCGCTGATCTTCATTGATGTCGACCTGCAGGATCCACCAGAGCTCATCGCGGCCATGGTGGACTACTGGCAACGCGGCTACGACGTGGTGAACATGCAGCGCAACCTGAGAATCGGTGATTCGTGGTTCAAGCGCATGAGTGCCCGGGCTTACTACTGGGTCATGCAGCGCCTGGTGGAGAAGGTGGACATGCCGGCCGATGTCAGCGATTTCCGATTGATTGGGCCTGCGCCGCTGGCAGCCCTGCGGGCCCTGGATGAACGCTCCAGGATTCTCAAAGGCATGATCGGCTGGGTAGGCTTTCGTACCATCGAACTGCCCTACAATCGCACTGTTCGCCATGCCGGGAGCACCAAATGGAATGCAGCTGGCCTGTTCAATCTGGCCATCGAGAGCATCGTCAGCTTCTCTCGCAAACCACTGCGCATTTTCAGCCTCATCAGTTTCGGTCTTTTCGTCTCCAGCATCTGCTACATGCTTGCGTCGCTTGTGGCAGGCAGTTTCGACATCCATCACCTGATCGTCGGAATGGCTTCATTCATGTGCGTCGGTGTCGCCATGGTGGGGGAGTACCTGGGCGTGACACTCGCGGAAGTGAAGCGCCGGCCTCTCTATTTCCTGAAGCACAGCAACAAGGCAGATCCCGTGTCACTCCACCCTTCGATGGCTTCGATCGAGGGTAAGAAATGCTGAACCTGAAGAACGAGAGGACGCTGTGGTGGGTCCTGGGTTCGATTTTGCTATTGCGTTTGGTGGGGCTGGGCATCTACCCGCTGATGGACACATCTGAGGCCCGTTACGCTGAAATGGCTCGCAAGATGGTCGAGTTGAATGACTGGATCACGCCCATGTTCGACTACGGGGTACCGTTCTGGGGCAAGCCTCCGTTGTCCTTCTGGACCCAGGCCGCGAGCATGACGGTCTTCGGCGTTAACGAGTTCGCTGCGCGCTTCCCAGCGTGGCTACTCCACCTGGCAAGCTGTTTCATCATCATCAAACTCGGCACGCAGCAGATTTCTCGTAACGCCGGCATCTGGGCTGCCATTATTTTTTCCAGCACCACACTTGGCCTGGTCTCCAGCGGTGTTGTGCTGACTGACCCTGTTTTGTCGTTCTCGATTCTGCTGGCCAGCTACGGTTTCTGGCGTTGGATGAAGTGCGCCAGCAAGGCGGATGCCTACCTGATGTTCGCAGGTCTCGGGCTGGGCTTGCTTGCCAAAGGGCCGCTGACCCTGGTGCTTATGGGGGCGCCGGCATTCGCCTGGTTCGTTATCTACAAGGAATGGGGACGGGTACTGAGGCTTCCCTGGATTAGCGGCCTTGTACTCATGTTCGGTATATCCGTGCCATGGTATGTCGCGGCCGAGATGAAAACGCCCGGCTTCATGGAGTACTTCTTCGTTGGTGAGCACTGGAGCCGCTACGTCGTCAGTAACTGGGCAGGGGACCTCTATGGTAGTGCTCATGCCAAGCCGTACGGCAGCATCTGGATCCAGCTCGGATTGTCGCTACTGCCATGGGCCTTGTTTCTACCACTGTTGATCCGCAAGCGTGGATCGATGCAGCGCTTCAAAGCCTACCTCTGGCTGTGGGCCTTGGCGACACCGGTCTTCTTCACATTTGCAGGCAACATTCTGTGGACCTACCTGCTACCCGCGCTGCCAGCGTGGGCATTGCTGCTGTCTGCACGGGTCAGCGAAGTTGGCCCGAAGACCACCTGGGCTGCCGCTGCGAGCGCATTGGTGTTGCCAATCATCGGTGCGGGCATCATCTACGCCGGGGTACTAGAGGAGCGCCCTCAGAATCAGCGGGATGTGGTTCAAGCCTGGCTCAATGTGCAGTCTGCTCATTCCGCTCCCCTGATCTATCCTGGCCGCCGCTCATACTCGTCGGAGTTTTACAGCAGCGGGAAGTCCGAGAACATCAAGGATCCTGCCAAGTGGCCGCGGGATGGCTCGTTCTATCTGTCCAGGCGCTTGCGAGACAGCAAGGATGGTCTGCCCGCTGATCTAGCTTGCACATCGATCACCGAAGCGAACGCCAGCCAGCTCCTGCTGTGCCATTGGAAACGCCCCGCACAAGGTGCCGAGGGTCTGGCCGGAGAAAGCAATGCGGAAACGCCTCGCAAGAACGAAGGCTAAATTCCAAGCACAAAAAAGCCAGGTTTTACCCTGGCTTTTTTGTCGATTTCTTTCGTCATTTGAAGTCCTATTTAACCGCCGATTAATTGTCGGCTTGTTCCTTACCATCCTTGCTTTCTTTCTTTTGCTCTTGAGCGACTTGTTGTTTGTTCTGGTCCGAAGAGTCATCGCTCCATAGGCGAGCCTGTTCGGTTCGGAAGTTCTCGTTGAACTGTTTCGTTCGCTCGAAGCCGCCTTCAGCGTAAGCGGTACCCATGAGACCCAGCAGCAGGCTGCCAATAGCGATAGATTTGACAAATTTCATTGTGAACCTCGGTTCATACTAGGCCAACCTGATTAGCGGCCTTTGTTGGTTTGTAGTTTAGGAACGCGAAGCTAACGACAAGGTGAGTCAATAATTACAATTCCGTAATTTTGGCTGCAGATAGGATGCGTTAAATCTTCAAATCTGGAAGGATCATGTCTATCTCGGCACTGTCGAGGGCGACTTCGAATTTTCTCTTAAATTACAATTTTGATATCTAGCGCGTTAATTCAGCGCGGCGTTGTTGGCCGCCCTAGGAGATAGCCATGAATGACATAGAGCCCTGGGCAGTTGCTATCGGTGACTTTCGCCGCTGCACTGAAAAACTCACTGTCCAGCTCGATGAGCTGACCTCGCAGACGCGCACCTCCAGCGCTGTTCTGGAGAGGTCGAACGAACTGGTGGAGCAGGTGGACGCTGTCGGCCGGCAGATTCAGGAGGAGGTGCGAAAGGCGGAGAAGGCTTGGTCGAACGCGGAGGAGGTTGCCTTGCGCGCCGCTGCATCAGCGTATTCAGCTGCATGCCGCGGAGTCGACACCGCCATCCAGCCACTGATCTCGGAGCTTACAGCAGCGACAAAGGCGGCGGACGCCTCTATCCAGGAGCTCAAGCGGGCACCGGTGCTGGCCAAGCGTTATGTGATGGTGGTCGCCACGGCGTTCTTCATTCTGGCGCTGATCTGTGTCTACTCGACCATGCGCCTGATCGATGCCGCCGGCAGCGTAAGTGCTCAAGAGAAAGTGAATGCTCAGTACTTCTCACACCTGTGGAAAAACGCCAATCCTGACGAACAGAAGATTATTAAGTCGGTGATTCTGCGGTCGCCCATGGACCCTGTGGTCCTTCGGCACTGATGCATTGAGGCAAACAAAAGGCCCGTCGATTGACGGGCCTAATCGTGTCTGCGCAATTTAAGCGGCGGTCATTGCCGGCTGCATTTGCTGGGCTTCCGGAAAGTGAAGGTGGAACCAGGTGAAGTTTTCTTCGGTCACCTCCACGCTCGCCGATCCCTGGTGCAGACTCATGATCGACTGCACAATGGCCAAGCCAAGACCGGTACCGCCTTCGCTCCGTGCTCGGCTCTTGTCCACACGGTAGAACCGCTCAAACAAGTGCGCGTGGTGTTCCTTGGCAATACCACGGCCGGGGTTGCCGACACTCAACGTCGTACCGCTCGCACTATGCTGCACCTTAACGTAGACCGTGCGGCCGCGAGGGCAGTAACGGATCGCGTTCGAGACCAGATTCGAGACGGCACGTTGAACCATCAGGCGATTCCCGCGCACCACGTCATCACTGCCGGAGATCTGCAGCTGAATCTCGCCTTCTTCTGCTGAAATGCTGAAGAGATCGCACACTCGCTGAACCTCGTCGACCAAGGAGACGGATTCGAACTCCACCATTGATGCTGGATGACTGACCTGGGCCAAGAACAGCATGTCGGAAACCATGCGGCTCATGCGGTCCAGCTCTTCTGTGCACGACTCCAGAACCTCCCGGTACTCGGAAAGCGATCGTTCTCTGGTCAAGGCAACCTGGGCCTTGCCCATCAGGTTGGAAAGCGGTGCTCGAAGTTCGTGAGCAAGGTCGTCAGAAAACTGCGAGAGCTGCTGAACCCCATCATCCAGGCGAGCCAGCATGATGTTGATGCCGTCGGCGAGCATTTTGAGTTCTGCCGGCATCCCATCAGTTGGAAGGCGATGGTCGAGGCTCTCGGTTGAGATTTTCGAGGCGATCTTGAGGAACTTGGTCAGTGGTAGCAGGCCTCTGCGCACAGTCCACCAGCCAATGGCCAAGATCAGTGCGAGGATGACGGGGGACATCATCAAGGCCCAGGTCAGCAACGCATCGAGCAGCGCCTCACTGGATGACTGGTCCATGGTCATATAGACGCTGACCTCTGTTCCATCGCCCAAACGCATGATTCGAGAAGCACTCAGCAGAGGACGGTCCTGCGTATCACGCCATTCGTGCTCTTTGGGCTGGGCCGCCGGCTGAAACTTGTGCACCTCCAGATTGACCTGTTTCGAGCCAATCGAGAGCAGGGGAGTCTGATTCTGTGAGGTATCGAATATGCTCACATACAGGTTGTTGTGGCCCATGACCAAATCGACAAGCTGATGCGCATCCGCGTTGACGCCGGAGATGTCCGGGATGGTGGACAGGTTGTGAGCCATCCCCGCCATCTTTACTTCCAGGTCTGCTCTGGCATTTCTTTCCAGAGCCTTGCCTACCATCAGATAGCCAAAGGTGGCGAACAGAAGCAGCAACGCTGCGCTCATCAACCCAACTTTTAACCCCAGCTTTGCAGCCAGGCTGAATGGCCTCATGCGCGTTCCTCAAAAACGTACCCAACGCCACGAAGCGTGTGAATGAGCTTGGTTTCAAACGGGTCATCGATCTTCGAGCGCAAGCGCCGGATGGCTACATCGATGACATTGGTGTCGCAATCGAAATTCATATCCCAGACCAACGAGATGATCTGAGAGCGAGTCAGCGCTTCGCCCGTTCGGCTCATGAGCAGGTGCAGAAGCGCAAATTCCTTGGTGGTGAGATCGATGCGTGTGCCACCGCGGAAGACGCGATGGCGGACGGAGTCGAGTTCCAGATCGGCAATTTTCAGCGAGCTCTTCTCGACTAACTCATCACCACGGCGTTGCAGCGAACGGATGCGAGCAAGCAGCTCAGGGAATTCGAATGGCTTCACAAGGTAGTCATCCGCGCCGCCGTCCAAGCCCTTGAGCTTGTCATTGATGCGTCCGCGGGCGGTCAGCATGATGATGCGGACCCGGCTGGTCTTACGGATGGTTTCCAGCAGGTCCCAGCCGTCGATATCCGGGAGGTTCACGTCCAGGAGGACCAACGAATAGACATTAGTGTTGAACAAGTGCAGAGCATCTACACCGTTGTGCACGATATCTACGACATACCCGCTTTCGGATAGGCCCTGCTGAAGATATTCGGCAGTTTTAATTTCGTCTTCCACAACTAGAACGCGCATAACTTATCTCAAGGTGTGAGGAAGGAGTTGGCCTAATCCGCCAAGATTATGGTTGCAGGCTGTTCGAAAGTTTGGCTGAGGGTATGGCATGTGGTAGTCGCTACCTCTGTCCATACGCCGGGTCACCTGAGGACGCTTGAATCTTAACGCGAAGAAGCTGGCCGCGGCGAAATCCTACAAATTTGTAATGTAGCCGCAAGATTTCTGACAGTCATGCAGGCTCCACCCCTAAGCATAGCGGATTCTGGGGCCTGCGGCGGTGTATGACAGATTCGCCTGGCAGGTGGAATCGGCCAGGACAGGCAGCATTTCGGTCGTTAGCTTGCAAGGACTGGTACTGGCCTTGGATCGAGGGCGCCACGCAGGCAGACCCCATGCACGGCCGCAAACCGCAGCGCCTTTCTGCAAATTAGTTCACGTGGCGGCTCGATATTCTCTCGAATAATTATCTTACAATCTATTACATGTCCAAATTGTAATTGCACGATCATCTTGGTGTTAGCCTCCTTTGCTAGTTTAAAGGCACCGGAAGAGGTATCGCTGCTTTGGAAATTGTCTCATTTCAAAGCGGCTTGGCAAGAGCATCGAGCAGTTGTTCGCGCCAGTGCATTCACCTGTAAACCATACGCTCCTTTGGTAGGTGAATTTTAGCGCCCCCCTACGGGCGCTTTTTTATTAAGGGACTTCTTATGAACACTACTGTATCAGCGATCGCCGTGTTTATGCTCTTTACATCACTAACAGCCAATGCCCAAAGCGGTATGGAGATCAATCAACGCATAGAGCGTTCTGCTAGAGAGGCTACTGCGGATTATGCTCAACGCGTAAAAAAGCCCATGCCTCAACTAGAAGACTACGCCTACGGCATGGACCTGGACGTTGGTAAGTTGGTGTATGTATCACCCAGCGTGCGGTACTGCGGTAATGTAAGAAGCATGATGACCTACGAAGACTCGAAAGGCGAACTGCACATGGTTCGCTACCTGGTGAAGGGCGAGTGTGTTAATAGCCGTTAAGACTCATCAAGATGATCCCTGCGGCCACCGGATCATAGAAGCTCAATGCCGAACCGGCGCAGCAGTATGGTGAAGACTCCGAAGCTGGCCATTGTGATGAGAATGCTGCTGATCAGTGTCGGCCAAAAGCCGAGCTTAGGTAGCAGCAATGGAAAAGCAATAAACATCGGCAGGGTCGGAAGCACGTACAAGAACGTGTACCAAGCATGGTTGGAGATCTTCTCCATGCTCTGGTTCTCCAAATAGAGCCAGACCAACGTCAAGACCGTGACCAAGGATAGGGCGGCGACCAAGCAGCCCAGCATGTCGCTGCGTTTCGCCAGCTCTGATACGAGAATCACTATACCGGCAGTGAGTAGGTACTTCTTGATGATCCAGGCCATCGCTGAGCCTTCTGGAGGTTGTGGACGAGGGCAGGCGAAGCCATTCACCAACCCCCTCGAAGCGCTCCTGCCGTTTACGGCATCCCTCACCGCATTTTTTTGCAACATCACCCTCAGCCAGGAGGGTGATGTGTTTGCATGGTGTTTACCGATCGGTCAGTGCGAGGGCGAGGGAACGCTCTCGTGGAAAGCTGCCCGCTCGATCTGGATGGTGCAGTGATGGATTTCGAATGCATCGCTGACAGCATCCACGACGGCCGCCAGCACAGCATCCCCATCTGCAGAATCCCGAACCACTACGTGCGACGTCATCACGTTGCTGCCACTGCTGACAGCCCACACGTGCAAGTCATGAACGTCCGTCACGCCATCTACGTCGAGGATGGTGGCCTCGATTGCAGTAACGTCGAGCCCCCTCGGGACACCCTCCATGAGGATCCCCAGGCTTTCGCGAAGCAACTGCCACGTCCGCGGCAGAACCCAAAGGCCGATTGCCACAGCGACAATCGTGTCGACCCAGGTCCAGCCGGTGAAGCGGATGATAAGTGCCGCGATGATTACGCCAAGCGAGCCGAGCATGTCGCTCCAAACTTCGAGGTAGGCTCCTTTGACGTTGAGGCTTTCGTTGCTCGCAGATGCCAGAAGGCGCATCGAAATTAGGTTGATGATCAGGCCGGCGATTGCGATCCACATCATCGCTCCGGTAGCGATCTCCGCCGGCATGAAGAAGCGCTGGTAGGCCTCATACAAGATGTACATCGCCACCAGGAAGAGCAGCACGGCGTTGAACGTCGAAGCCAGAATCTCCAGGCGCGCATAGCCGAACGTTCTTTTCTGATCCGCCGGCCGCTTGGCTATCTGAAGTGCAATCAGTGAGATCGCCAAGGCGGCAGTATCTGTGAACATGTGAGATGCGTCCGACAACAGCGCCAGGCTGCCGGTAATCCACGCACCGATCACTTCTGCAATCATGAAGCTGCCAGTCAAGGCGAGCGCCATGATTAGCTTCTTCTGATGCCCCTCGCGTACTGCAGCGCTGCCATGGTCATGATTTGAACCCACGTATTTCTCCTTGCGCAGGGTTGTGGTCTCGTTGGCCTTCCTGTTTACCTAGCCTTAGAGGGTCGCTTGGCCACACTGACTGCAAAATCTTGCTCCTGCACTCAGCAGCGAGCCGCAGGCGGTGCAACCACTCGATAGCGGTGTTCCGCAGTTTAGACAAAAGCGTGCTGACGGATCGTTGGCCGTCCGGCACTGCCTGCAGCCCTGCAGATCTTCGATGGGGGCTGGAGTGGCAGGGCGCCCGCCGTCATACACCTGATTGCCGCCGTCGCAGCCCTGCTGCCGGCCATGGCGATCATATTGCTCGGCCCCATGCCCCCCGCTGTGGTGCTTGCCTCCACCGTGGCTTCCACGGCCATGGTGCCCGCCCAGGATATTTTTGAAAAAGCTCATGGTATTCGCCCCTCATTGATGGGTGACATATTAACGAGCAAAAGTTGAAAATAATATTCTGCTCGCGAGAAAGACTTGTAAGTTGAATTGAAAGTTCAAAATTAGCCTACGACAAAACGAAACCGTTTTGTTTGTGAAATTAAATTTATCTAGCTGAGCGGAGCATTGCTTTTGGTGGGTAGTATCCCCCTAATTTTGATCATAGCGTGATCAATGACAATCAAAACAGCAGTAATTGGATTTCTGTCAGCATTGTAATCCCGAGGTCATCGTGTCGTTATCAGGTCCCGGAAATAATGCGCTCAGCGAGATTCATTTCTCTTTTTATCCCTATGCCTCACACATACTAAGCGTCCCCAACGCCTAGGGGCCTAAGGCCTCTGACGCTCCGCACATTGCGCAATCGCTCAGCATCTGTCGACGGTTTGCCTTGTAGCTCCCGCTAACTCCATAGCTACCGCCATGGATAAGCAGCTTCCAGAGTTTGATAATGACACCTTCCAAATCCATTGTTCACACCCTGTTAAGCAAATGGATCTTTGCTATTCGCAATGCGCGGCAGAAAGGCATCAGTACTAATTTGCTAATCGGCCTGGTGACTTTTTGGTTACTGCTATTCGCGAACGCTGAGCTCTGGAACGTGCTCTGGAAGCTGGTATTCAAAACCGATGAAGTGAACTGGCAGCTAGCGGCTAGCCTCCCAGTCATAGTATTCGCATGGGTGTTTACCGTTCTGAGCTTGCTGTCATGGGGGCGGCTGGCCAAACCCATACTGTGCCTGGTACTGATCAGCGCGTCTTTTGCGAGTTACTTCATGAATGCCTACGGCATCGTGATCGATTACACAATGTTCACCAACGTTGTGGAGACCGACGTCGCTGAGGCAACCGAGCTGCTGAATTGGAAGCTCGGTCTTTGGGTCGCAATGGTTGGGGTGTTGCCCGTCTACCTGATTGCCCGGGTTCCCCTCCGGCGCAAGCCTTGGGCCAAAGCTTTGGTCAGCAGGTTCATTGCTCTGTCGCTCGCTCTGTTGACCTTATCTGGCATCGCGTTGAGTCAGTACCAGTCGTATGCCTCCTTGCTGCGCAACAATCGGGAGATCCGGCTGATTCTGGTACCTACCAACTTGTTTGCGGCTGGCCATGGGTACCTGAAGCGTCAGCTGGCCTCACCTAAAACGCTGACGGCCATTGGTACTGATGCGGTAGTTAATCGACAGGGTGCGGCTCGTAAACCCAGGCTGCTGGTACTGGCAGTAGGAGAGACCGCTCGCTCCGCCAACTTCTCCCTCAACGGCTACTCCCGTGAAACGAATCCGGAACTAGAAAAGCGAAATGTCATTAGCTTCACGAACGTGAGCTCCTGCGGTACCGCTACCGCGGTCTCGCTGCCATGCATGTTCCTGGACGTGGGTAAGGCCCAGTACAAAGATGGCTTGGCCAAGAGCCGAGAAGGGCTGCTCGACGTGCTTCAACGCGCTGGCATCAGTGTCATGTGGACTGACAACAACTCGGGGTGCAAAGGGGTCTGCGACAGGGTTCCCAACCACAAGGCTGCCTCTCACGCGGATTCCCAACTGTGCACCAGCGAGGAGTGTAAGGACGGGGTGCTGCTCACGGAGATGCAAGACTTCATCAAGCGCCAGGAAGGCGATGCTGTCCTGGTGCTCCACTACAAAGGCAGTCACGGCCCGGCCTACTACAAGCGCTACCCCTCGCAATTCAAGAAATTCGCACCGGTGTGCGAGACCAACGAGCTCGACAAATGTAAGCAGGAGGAGGTGGTCAATGCCTACGACAACTCAATCCTCTACACCGATTATGTGACTGCAAATCTCATCGATATCCTGGCGGCCAACACCAAGTTCGACACTGCGCTGATGTACGTTTCGGACCACGGCGAATCGCTGGGGGAGGGTGGGCTCTATCTACACGGGCTGCCTTACGCGATGGCTCCTGACGAGCAAACAAAGGTGCCGTTGGTACTTTGGATGTCTGACTCGCTCGCGAAGAGCGAAAAGGTCAACGTGGGTTGTTTGAAAGCTCAAACCACGTCACCGCTGAGCCACGACAACCTGTTCCACACCGTGCTCGGCATGATGAACGTCCAGACGTCTTCGTATCGCTCAGCGCTGGATTTCACTGCCCCTTGTAAGCCCTTTGTCGGAGGCTCTTATTCTGGCCTCTGAATGTTCGATGTGGACCGGATCATCGGCCAGGCGGTTCTGCACCAGCCTGCTTTGACAGCTGAGAGAAGCTGGACTAATTACATAGCTGCATTCAACAACCCAAGCGGAAAAGGAAGTTTTGCATGAGCATCAAGCCAGGCCCAAAGCGCACCAATGAAGATGGCACTCCGGACAAAAGGCAGCGAGTCACCCCTGAAAAGCAGAAGGACCATCCGGACCTGAAACCCCACAAGCACAAAAAGGGGGAGTAAGAAAAAAGCAGCTCTCGGGAGCTGCTTTTTTTTGGTTCTTCACGGATTGCCGGGAAAGTCATTCTTGATCTTCATGAAAAAGAATTCGCTGTCCCGGTAGCCGTAAGCCATCCGCTTGATCACCTTGATCCGGTTGTTGATGCCTTCCAGCTGGCCCGTATGCATTGGCCATCGCACCCTGCTCAAGATGCCGCGCCAGTATCCCTTCAGGCGTTTAGCAAACTGCTTCAGTGCCGGTATCGCGCTTTCATCAGCCAGACGCAGCCACTGCTTCCAGGCTGATCGCCAACCCCAGGCGGTGGTGGGCGACCACAGCGCTTTTAACTCTGCTTTCATCAGATAAACCGTCATCAGCGATTGGTTAGCCGACAGCAGATCCCTCAGGTGCACCTGTTGATCTTCTCGCTTGAGATTTTCCGGATTACGCAGCAGTAGCCAGCGTGCTTGCTTGATCACCCTGCGCGCGGGTTTGTCATGGCGCAGACGGTTGGCTTCGTCGACCCGTACCCGGTCAATCACCTCGCGCCCATACTTGGCGACTACATGAAACAGGTCGTAGACCACGCGTGCCTGAGGGCAGTGTTGGCGTACCTCCAGGTCAAATGCGGTGTTCATGTCCATCGCCACTGCTTCGATCCGCGCACAGCCTTCTGGCCCCAGCTCTTCAAAGAAGGGCCTGACAGCCGCTCTGCTACGTCCTTCGCCAATCCACAGCACCCGGCGGGTATCGGCGTCCAGCACCACACTGGCGTAGCGATGGCCTTTGAACAGGGCGAACTCGTCCATCACCAGGCGCCTGGGCTGGGCCTTTGGTAGCTTCTCTAGAGCGGCTTGTAGAGCTCGTCGCTCCAGCAAGCGCACACTGTCCCAATGCAAGTCAAACAGCTCGGCGACGTGCAGGGTAGGCAGCCGCTGGCAAGCCTGGATCACGGCCTCGGCCAAGCGCTGGGTCATACGCGAATAGCGATCAAGCCAGCTGACTGACTCCATCCGCTTGCCGCATGCGCGACACCCAACGCGCCGCAGTTCCACATTCAACCGTACCGCATGGCCAAGAATGGGGAGATCACGGATCGAACGCTGGCAGTATTCGTGGATGGCGGTGCTGGGCTGATGGCAGCCGCTGCAGGTGGGGAACCTAGTGGGCTGCGGAATCAGGTCGATCAGCAGATCGTCGCCGTCAGGCCTGATGGCAATGACAGAAAAGCCCTCCCAAAAGGGCAGAAACGTATTAATATCGTGCACAAGAACGCCGGTTTGTTGATGTGTTTGCTCGCACGAACATCATCCATCAAACCGGCGTTCTTGTTTCTGTCTTTCCCGGGATTCCGTGAAGAACCTTTTTTTTTGGGGCTGTGTGCAAACCCTCCCGACCGTCTCGCTGATCAATCGGACCGCGTCGTGAGTCTTCCGCTTGGCTTGATGGATTCTGAAGCTACCTCCGGATCGGTTATCCCTTCAGTGCGGACGACGAGACTGATATCCCAGAGCGTTGAGCTGATACTCGCTGACAGCCCGAAATTGTGATTCTGCGATTTGACGCAGGCGCTCAACCTCTTCGGCAGATGAGCCAGAAGCCTGCGCCTCGTGGTATTGCTTCATCGCATCCACTGCGTCGGTATACATGGGGTGGTCGGGGAGAAGAGCTGGTATCTTTTTCGTCATGTAGCGGCAGGTCCTCACTG
>NZ_BCBI01000036.1:0-59996 GCF_001320565.1 Pseudomonas sp. NBRC 111132 | reverse complement strand
CCTCAAGCGCTTCCGTACCTTGTGCAGCGATGGCGCCCTGCAACCACGCACCCTGCTGCGCCAACTGGGTGTCGGCGTGCCGGACACCGACCCGCTGTACCTGGCCACCGGCCTTGAGGTGCTGGCCAAGCTGGACACTCGCGAAGCCCTGCAGGCCTATGGCGGCCCGCAGTTGCACCTGTTCGCCGGCAGCGATGCGCTGGTGCCGGCAGAGGCGGCGAAGGCCTTGAGCGAGCTGTTGCCCGATGTGGAAGTGGGCCTGGTCGAAGACAGTTCCCACGCCTTCCTGTTGGAGTACCCGCAGGAGTTGGCGGCGGGCATCAAGAGTTTCCTGCATGAGAGTGGCGATGACTGATCTTTCCCGTCCGACCCTACCCGGTGCATTGCCCGACAAACGCCAGGTAGCGGCTTCGTTCTCCCGCGCGGCAGCCAGTTACGACAGCGTGGCTGCCTTGCAGCGTGCGGTAGGTGCGAACCTGCTGGAGCAGTTGCCTGCAGGCCTGCAGCCGTTGCATTGGCTGGACCTGGGCAGCGGCACCGGCCACTTCAGCCGCATGCTTGCTGAGCGTTTCGCCCAGGCCAGCGGCGTGGCGGTGGATATCGCCGAAGGCATGCTGCGCCATGCCCGCCATGAACAGGGCGGGGCGCAGTATCACGTGGCTGGCGACGCCGAGCGCCTGCCGCTGCGTGATGGCAGTGTCGACCTGGTGTTTTCCAGCCTGGCGGTGCAGTGGTGCGACCAGTTCGCCAGTGTGCTGGCCGAGGCGCAGCGCGTGCTGCGCCCAGGCGGTGTGCTGGCCTTCAGCAGCTTGTGCGTGGGCACCCTCGACGAACTGCGCGCCAGTTGGCAAGCGGTAGATGGGCTGGTGCATGTGAACCGCTTCCGCCGGTTCGAAGACTACCAACGCCTGTGCGCGGCCAGCGGCTTCGAACAGCTTGAGCTGCAGCGCCGCCCGCATGTGCTGCATTACCCGGACGTTCGTAGCCTGACCCACGAGCTGAAGGCTTTAGGGGCACACAATCTGAACCCTGGGCGCCCTTCCGGCCTCACCGGCAGGGCGCGCATGCAGGGCTTGTTGCAAGCCTATGAGGCATTTCGCCAGCCTGCGGGGCTGCCAGCTACCTATCAAGTGGTCTATGGTGTGTTGCGCAAGCCACAGGCGTAAGGGGAACACGATGAGCCAGGCCTATTTCATTGCCGGCACCGACACCGATGTCGGCAAGACCACCATCGCCGCCGGGCTGTTGCATGCGGCGCGCTTGCAGGGCATGAGCACGTTGGGCGCCAAGCCGGTGGCCTCTGGCTGCACGATGACGCCCAAAGGCTTGCGCAATAGCGATGCCCAGGCGCTGATCGACGAAAGCACGATCAAGTTGCCCTACGAGCAGGTCAACCCGTTTGCCTTCGAGCCTGCAATTGCCCCACATGTGGCCGCGCGCGAGGCGGGGGTGACGCTGGCGGTGCCAGAGCTGTTGGCGGCTATGCGTAATGTGCTGCAACAGCATGCCGATTTCACCTTGGTGGAAGGGGCCGGTGGCTGGCGCGTGCCGCTGTCGGGCCTGGAGAACCTGTCCGACCTTGCCATTGCCCTGCAGTTGCCGGTGATTCTGGTGGTAGGCGTGCGCTTGGGTTGCATCAGCCATGCCTTGCTCAGCGCCGAGGCCATAGAACGTGACGGGTTGCAGCTGGCGGGTTGGGTGGCAAACATCATCGAGCCGCGTACTTCACGGCTGGAAGAAAACCTGGCCAGTCTGGCTGAACGCTTGCCGGCGCCTTGCCTGGGGCGGGTGCCCAAGTTGAAGCAGGCCAGCGCCGATATGGTGGCTGAGCATTTGCAGTTGGACCTGCTGGATTAGCCGTTTCCAGGCCTGGTTCTTTTGCGGGAATACCCCAGGCCTATCGACTGGCACCAGGCCATTAGGGATTTAAACGGGCCTTTTCACGCCTGGCCTGCTTTAATTGGGGCTGTTCGTCATCCAGCGTCAATGGAGTCCTGACATGGAAATCACCGGTAGCTCCGCTTATTACGCGGGCCTGAGCGCAATCCAGGCCGGCCAGAGCCGCGTCGATCAGGCCGCCGCCCAGATCGCCAACACCACCGCCGAACGTACCGCCACCAGCCAGTCCAGCGATTTTCAGGCCGAACGCCTGCGCGCGGTCGACCGCAGCCAGCAGATGGACATGGCCACCAGCATCGTGCAACAGGCAGTGGGCAAAACCGAAGTCGAACTTGGCGCAAAAGTGGTCAAGGCATCCGACGAAATGCTCGGCCGGATCATCGACACCTACGCCTGAATTCTCGGCGTTTCCCCTGCATCGCGACCCACCCCTGTGGGAGCGAGTTTGCCCACGAATGCGTTTGACCAGATACCTCTGTTTTCTGGGCGGGCCTATTCGCGGGTAAACCCGCTCCCACAGGGGTTTTTGTCATGCGATGGCATATTTGCCATTTTTCGCGGCGTAAATGGCACCATAGTCCAACCTTGACAGAACGCGGTGCTAAACGTAAGTTTCAAACAACTGTTTGATAGACGGCCGCCAAGAGCTGGTCACCCCCACAGAACTGACCCAGAGGTTCATCGCAATGCCTGATTACAAAGCCCCCTTGCGTGATATCCGCTTCGTTCGCGACGAGCTGCTTGGCTATGAGGCGCACTATCAGAGCCTGCCGGGCTGCCAGGACGCCACGCCCGACATGGTCGACGCGATCCTCGAAGAAGGTGCGAAGTTCTGTGAACAAGTGCTGTCGCCGCTGAACCGTGTGGGTGACCAGGAAGGCTGTACCTGGAGCGAATCGGGCGTTAAAACCCCGACCGGCTTCAAAGCGGCCTACGAGCAGTTCGTCGAAGGCGGCTGGCCGAGCCTGGCGCATGACGTAGAACATGGCGGCCAGGGCCTGCCGGAATCGCTGGGCCTGGCCCTGAGCGAAATGGTCGGTGGTTCGAACTGGTCGTGGGGCATGTACCCAGGCCTTTCGCATGGCGCGATGAACACCATTTCTGCGCATGGCACCCATGAGCAGCAAGAGACCTACCTGACCAAGCTGGTGTCCGGTGAGTGGACCGGCACCATGTGCCTGACCGAACCCCACTGCGGTACCGACCTGGGCATGCTGCGCACCAAGGCCGAACCACAGGCCGACGGCAGCTACAAAGTGTCGGGCACCAAGATCTTCATTTCGGCCGGTGAACACGACATGGCCGACAACATCGTCCATATCGTCCTGGCCCGCCTGCCGGACGCACCGGCTGGCACCAAAGGCATTTCGCTGTTCATCGTGCCGAAGTTCCTGCCTAACGCCGAAGGCGGCGTGGGTGAGCGCAACGGCGTGAGCTGCGGCTCCATCGAACACAAAATGGGCATCCACGGTAACGCTACCTGCGTGATGAACTTCGATGCTGCCACGGGCTACCTGATCGGCCCGGCCAACAAAGGCCTGAACTGCATGTTCACCTTCATGAACACGGCTCGCCTGGGTACCGCGCTGCAAGGCCTGGCCCACGCCGAAGTGGCGTTCCAGGGTGGCCTGAAGTACGCCCGCGAGCGCCTGCAGATGCGCTCCCTGACCGGCCCGAAAGCACCGGACAAGGCTGCCGACCCGATCATCGTCCACCCGGACGTGCGCCGCATGCTGCTGACCATGAAGGCCTTCGCCGAAGGCAACCGCGCCATGGTGTACTTCACTGCCAAGCAGGTGGACATCGTCAAGTACAGCCAGGACGAAGAAGAGCGCAAGAAGGCCGATGCCCTGCTGGCGTTCCTGACCCCGATCGCCAAGGCGTTCATGACCGAAGTCGGCTTCGAAGCCGCCAACCACGGCGTGCAGATCTACGGCGGCCACGGCTTCATCGCCGAGTGGGGCATGGAGCAGAACGTGCGCGACAGCCGTATCTCCATGTTGTACGAAGGCACCACCGGTATTCAGGCCCTCGACCTGCTGGGCCGTAAAGTGCTGATGACCCAGGGTGAAGCACTGAAGGGTTTCACCAAGATCGTGCACAAGTTCTGCCAGGCGCAGGAAGGCAACGAAGCGGTCAAAGAGTTCGTCGAACCGCTGGCGGCCATCAACAAGGAGTGGGGCGAGCTGACCATGAAAGTGGGCATGGCCGCCATGAAGGACCGCGAAGAAGTCGGTGCGGCCTCGGTCGATTACCTGATGTATTCCGGCTACGCCTGCCTGGCCTACTTCTGGGCCGACATCGCCCGCCTGGCGGCTGAGAAACTGGCTGCAGGCACCAGCGAAGAGGCGTTCTACACGGCCAAGCTGCAGACTGCGCGCTTCTACTTCCAGCGCATCCTGCCGCGTACCCGTACCCATGTGGCGACCATGCTGTCGGGTGCCAACAACCTGATGGCAATGGACGAAGAGCACTTCGGCTTGTCGTACTGATCCATCGGCTGTACCAAAAACCCGCCTGCCTTCACCGGCAGGCGGGTTTTTTGCTTTTGGGGTGCTACTGCGAATCCTGTGTAGGCGTGGCCTTGTGTCTGAACTGAATTCAACTGTTCATGTGCACTGCCGATGAAGTAGGGGCACAATGCCATTATTGATCTGCCGGGTTGGAGATTACCCTTGTTTCGTCTTAACGCTGTTCGCGCAAGCCACTTCCTGCCTTCGCTGTTCCTGTTGCTGGCAGGGCTCGCCGCAGCCTATGTGAGAGACCTCAGCGTCTTTTTCACATCGCTGTTCAATGTCTTGCCTACCTTGGTTCTGCTGCTGGGCGGCGCCTACTGCGCGGTGTACCGCCGCCAGCGTGAGCTGTTCATGATGCTTACGGTGTACATCGCCTACTTCCTGCTCGACACCCAGACCGACTTCTACCGTGACCATGGCCGCGTGCGCGAGGACGCAGCGGTAATCTTCCACCTGGTGTGCCTGCTGCTGCCGGCGCTGTTCGGGCTGTATGGCGCGTGGCAGGAACGCACTCACCTGCTGCAGGACCTGGTGGCCCGTGGTGCCGTGCTGTTTGCCGTGGGCAGCGTGGCAGTAGCCCTGGAGCAAAGCTACCCAGAGGCATTGCTGACCTGGTTGGCTGAAATTCGCTGGCCGGCCTTGCATGGCCAGTGGATGAGCCTGATTCAGATGGTATACCCCTTGTTCATCGGCGTGTTCATTCTGCTGGTGGTGCAATACCTGCGCGCACCACGGCCGCTGCACGCCGCGTTGATAACGGGCCTGCTGGGCATTTTCTGGATGCTGCCGCAAACCTTCATCCTGCCGTTTACCCTGAACATCATGTGCAGCCAGGTGATGCTGATGATCGCCGCAGCCGTGGCGCACGAGGCTTATCAGATGGCTTTTCGCGATGAGCTGACCGGCCTGCCGGGGCGTCGTGCGCTGAACGAACGCATGCAGCGCCTGGGGCGCAACTATGTGATCGCCATGACCGATGTCGACCACTTCAAGAAATTCAACGACACCCACGGCCACGATGTGGGCGACCAGGTGCTGCGCCTGGTCGCCAGCCGCTTGTCCAAGGTCACCGGCGGTGGTCGCGCCTACCGTTATGGTGGCGAGGAGTTCGCCCTGGTCTTCGCTGGCAAGACCGCCGAAGAATGCGTACCGCATGTGGAAGCCGTGCGTGAAGTCATCGCCAACTACGTGATGCATCTGCGCGACCAGCATAACCGCCCGCAGGACGATACGGCCGGGCGTCAGCGCCGCGCTGGCAGTGGCGGCGGCACGGTCTCGGTCACCATCAGTATTGGCGTGGCCGAGCGCCATGCCGATCATCGCAACCCCGAGGCGGTGCTCAAATCCGCCGACCAGGCGCTATACAGCGCCAAAGGTGCGGGGCGCAATTGTGTCATGGTGCATGGGCAACAATCGCAGCGTGGGGCCGTGCGGACGGCGTGACCGAATAAGACTGTATGGTCGAGTGATGACCCTATGTCTCGTAAAAGTTGTTCGGTTACACTGCCAGTAACCCCAGTGTCGCGGTTCCCCGAGACCGCCCCGACCCGACTAGCGAGAGGTTGTCATGGCTGACTATAAAGCGCCCCTGCGCGACATGCGCTTCGTACTGAATGAAGTCTTCAACGTGGCCGAGCAGTGGGCGCAATTGCCCGCGCTGGCCGAGGTTGTCGACGCCGACACGGCCATGGCCGTGCTGGAAGAAGCCGGCAAAGTCACCGCCAAAACCATCGCGCCGCTTAGCCGCGCCGCCGATGAAGAGGGCTGCCACTGGGACAATGGTGCAGTGCGCACCCCAGCTGGCTTCATCGAGGCCTACAACACCTATGCCGAAGGCGGCTGGGTGGGCGTGGGCGGCGATCCGCTGTTCGGTGGCATGGGCATGCCCAAGGCCATCTCGGCGCAGGTCGAGGAAATGGTCAACGCTTCCAGCCTGGCCTTCGGCCTGTACCCGATGCTGACCGCTGGCGCCTGCCTGTCGATCAACGCCCACGCCAGCGAAGCCTTGAAGGAAAAATACCTGCCGAACATGTACGCCGGTGTGTGGGCAGGTTCCATGTGCCTGACCGAGCCACATGCCGGTACCGACCTGGGCATCATCCGCACCAAGGCCGAGCCCCAGGCTGATGGCAGCTACAAGGTCAGCGGCACCAAGATCTTCATCACCGGTGGCGAGCACGACCTGACCGAGAACATCATCCACCTGGTGTTGGCCAAGCTGCCAGATGCACCGGCGGGGCCAAAAGGCATTTCGCTGTTCCTGGTGCCGAAGTTCCTGGTCCATGAGGACGGCAGCCTCGGCGCGCGCAACCCGGCCACCTGCGGTTCGATCGAGCACAAGATGGGCATCCAGGCCTCGGCTACCTGCGTGATGAACTTCGACGAGGCGGTCGGCTACATCGTCGGTGAGCCGAACAAGGGCCTGGCGGCCATGTTCACCATGATGAACTACGAGCGCCTGGGTGTTGGCATCCAGGGCCTGGCCTCGGCCGAACGCTCCTACCAGAACGCCGTGGAGTACGCCCGCGACCGCCTGCAGAGCCGCGCCCCGACCGGCCCGCAAGCCAAGGACAAGGCCGCCGACCCGATCATTGTCCATCCAGACGTGCGCCGCATGCTGTTGACCATGAAGGCGCTGATCGAGGGTGGCCGCGCCTTCTCCACCTACGTGGCCATGCAGCTGGACAGTGCCAAGTACAGCGAAGACGCCAACGTACGCAAACGCAGCGAAGAGCTGGTGGCACTGCTGACGCCGGTGGCCAAGGCGTTCCTCACCGACCTGGGCCTGGAGTGCGCGGTGCACGGCCAGCAGGTATTCGGCGGGCATGGCTATATCCGTGAGTGGGGCCAGGAGCAGCTGGTGCGTGATGTGCGTATTACGCAGATCTACGAAGGCACCAACGGTATCCAGGCGTTGGACCTGATGGGGCGCAAGGTGGTGGCCAGCGGTGGGGCGTACTACCGCTTGTTCTCCGACGAGATTCGCCAGTTCATTGCCAGCGCAGATGGCGCACTAGACGAATTTGCCAAGCCTTTGGCGGTCTGCCTCGACCAGCTCGACGGGTTGACCGAATGGGTGCTGGAACAGGCCAAAGGTAACCCGAATGAAATTGGCGCGGCTTCGGTCGAGTACCTGCATGCTTTTGGCTATGTCGCGTATGGCTACATGTGGGCACTGATGGCGCGGGCGGCCAAGGCGGGTGAGGGCGATGAGGCGTTCTACTCGGGCAAGCTGGGGACTGCGCGGTTCTACTTTGCGCGCTTGCTGCCACGGGTGGATTCGCTGGTGGCTTCGGTGAAGGCGGGGAGTGAGTCGCTGTACCTGCTGGATGCTGAGCAGTTCTGACAGATCTTGGGGCCGCTTTGCGGCCCATCGCGACGCAAGGCCGCTCCTACAGGGCGCAAGGCTTATGCGGTCCTTGTAGGAGCGGCCTTGTGTCGCGATGGGCTGCGCAGCAGCCCCAATTCCCGGTGTGTCTGGGAATAGGTCCTCTTTGTAAGCTTTTTCCTACACGACGTGGTGACTTTTCACCACTGGTCTCAGATTGGATCCACGGTTAATCTTTACCACATGGACGTTGCGCAGGAAGCGCAAAGGACAGATCAAGGAAGACGACGAAGGACCACCTGCCAGGATGGCGGGGCGATACGGATGTCACAGGGAAACAGTCTGGAAAACCCCGCTTCGGCGGGGTTTTCTTTGTGCGCGTTTTTTCAGGCCAGCACATCCAGCGGTGACGCCCCCAAAAGGCGGGCATCGGTCTCTTCCTCCAGCAGCGTGCGCAACAACTCCACAGAGGCCTGCTGGCGCTGGGCATCGCGGAACACCAGGCCAACCTTCAGCGGCACGCGCGGCTCGCTCAACGGCTTCCACAGCAGCCCCTGGTCATCTTCGGCGGCCTCCTTGGCCCGCCCCGGCAGAATAGTGGCCAGCGCCGTGTGCGCCAGGCTGTCGAGAATCCCCGCCATGTTGTTCATCTCGGCCTGTACCTGCGGCCGTCGGCCCTGACTGGCCAGCTGCGCCTGCCAGATCTGTCGGATCTGGAACTCCTCGCCCAACATCAGCATGGGCAGCTCGGCGGCCTGGCGGATGGACACCTTCTTGAAGTCCTTCAATGGGTGGGTATCGGGGATCACCAGTTGCAACTCATCTTCGTACAGCAGCAGGCCATGCAGCCCTGGCTGGCGCGGCGGCAGGTAGCTGATACCGATGTCCAGGCTGCCGTTGAGCAAGCGCCGCTCGATCTCCAGCCCTGACAATTCGTAAATCTGCACCACCAGATGAGGCTGAGCCTTGCGCAGCCGTTCAAGCAGCTGCGGTACCAGGCTGGGGCGCACGGTTTGCAGCACACCGATGGCCAAGGTACGCAGCGACTGGCCTTTGAAATTGCGCATGGCCTCGTGAGCACGCTGCAGGCCGTCGAGCAACGGCAAGGCATGGTTGTACAGGGTGTGGGCGGCCAGGGTCGGTAGCAGGCGCTTGTTGCTGCGCTCGAACAGGCTCAGGTCGAGGCTGTGCTCCAGCTGACGGATCTGTTGGGAAAGCGCAGGCTGGGACAGCGACAGGCGTTCGGCGGCACGGCCCACGTGGCCTTCTTCATACACCGCGACGAAATAACGCAGTTGGCGGAAATCCATAAGTAACGCTTATCAAAAATGCTGGAAAAACGAAATGGTCGAAAACCCTTGTGAAGCCTAGTCTATCGCCGTATTCCAAAGGGTTACAGCGATGAATAGGTCGATTGTTACCCCGGATGAAAAACACTTTTGATAGGCAAGGCAAAATATCGAGTGTCGGCGACAAGACCGCACCGTGCCGCCCTTTACCGTGATTGGTTGGAGCCCTGATGAACCTGTTCAACCTGCGCCGCTCGGCCCCTGCCGCCGTCGCCGAGCCTAAGCGTGCGCCGGTGATCGTGCCGCAAGCTTCCGAGCTGTCGCGTGATCGCCTGATGCCCAGTGCCGAGCGTGCGGCGCAGGTATTCGTGCGTGGCCAGGGCTCCTGGTTGTGGGACAACGAAGGGCACGCCTACCTGGACTTCACCCAAGGCGGCGCGGTCAACAGCCTGGGCCATAGCCCCAGTGTGCTGGTAAAGGCATTGGGTAACCAGGCCCAGGCGCTGATCAACCCAGGCTCGGGTTTCCACAGCCGCGGCCTTTTGGACCTGGTCAATCGCCTGTGCCAAAGCACCGGCAGTGACCAGGCCTACCTGCTCAACAGCGGTGCCGAGGCCTGCGAAGGTGCGATCAAGCTGGCGCGCAAGTGGGGCCAGCTGCACCGCAACGGTGCCTATCACATCATCACCGCCAGCCAGGCCTGCCATGGCCGCAGCCTGGGTGCGCTGTCAGCATCCGACCCGCTGCCGTGCAATCGCTGCGAACCGGGCCTGCCCGGTTTCAGCAAGGTGCCGTTCAATGACTTGGCGGCGCTGCACGCGGCGGTGGACTCGCGCACCGTGGCAATCATGCTGGAGCCGATCCAGGGCGAGGCGGGCGTTATTCCGGCTACCCAGGAATACCTCAAGGGCGTGGAAACGCTCTGCCGCGAACTGGGCATCCTGCTGATCCTCGATGAGGTGCAGACCGGTATTGGCCGCTGTGGTGCGCTGCTGGCAGAAGAGACCTATGGCGTGCGCGCCGACATCATCACCCTGGGCAAGGGCCTGGGCGGTGGCGTGCCGCTGGCCGCCTTGCTGGCCCGGGGCACGGCGTGCTGCGCCGAGCCTGGTGAACTGGAAGGCAGCCACCACGGCAATGCGCTGATGTGCGCCGCCGGCCTGGCTGTGCTGGGCACCGTGCTGGAGCCTGGCTTCTTCGCTCAGGTGCAGGACAACGGCCGCCACCTGCGTGAAGGCTTAAGCCGCCTGGCCGGGCGCTATGGCCAGGGCGAAGTGCGCGGGCAAGGCCTGCTGTGGGCCTTGCAACTGAAAGAAAACCTGGCCCGCGAATTGGTGGCGGCCGCCCTGTACGAAGGCCTGCTGCTCAATGCACCACAAGCGGATGTAGTGCGTTTTTCGCCAGCGCTGACTGTGAGCAAGGGCAACATCGATGAAATGCTGTTGCGCCTGGCCCGCGCCTTTGCCCGCCTGCATGCCCAGCAGCAGGCCCGCCGCGAGATGCCGGCGTAGCTGTTTAGCAAGACCGAGAATTCTACGAACCGTCTGGCGTTCCTGCGCATCGCCCCTGGCCTGTTTCATTCGGCCCGGGGCGTTTTTTTTTGCCTGTGGAACCTCTGTGGCGCGCGGCTAGTCTTTGATGTAACCCTTCAGGAGAGACTCGCATGGACTTTATCCGCATCATTATCGCCATCCTTCTGCCACCGCTGGGTGTGTTTCTGCAGGTGGGGTTCGGCGGAGCATTCTGGCTGAATATCCTGCTGACCTTGCTGGGTTACATTCCGGGGATCGTGCACGCGGTCTATATCATCGCCAAGCGATGAGGTTTTCCGGGGCCGTAAAGCGGCCCCAAACTCTCAGTGCTTCAACACCCGGCAATAGAATTTCCACTCTTCTTCCAATGCATGCGCCAGGTTCTCCGCTTTGCGGAACCCATGTCGCTCTCCGGCATAGAAGTGCCCCTCAGCCTCGATCCCGTTAGCCTGCAACGCCGCCAGCATCGCGCGGGTCTGTTCCGGCACCACCACCGCATCCAGCTCGCCCTGGAAGAAAATCACCGGCACCTTGATCTGCCCTGCATGCAGCAAAGGCGTGCGCTGGCGATAACGCTCGGCGTCCTGCTGCGGGTCGCCGATCAGCCAGTCCAGGTAGTCGCCCTCGAACTTGTGGGTGGCACGGCCCAGGGCCACCGGGTCGCTGACCCCGTACAGGCTGGCGCCGGCACGGAACACATCATGGAATGCCAGGGCGCACAAGGTGGTATAGCCACCGGCGCTGCCGCCGCGGATGAACGCCTTGTGTTTGTCGACCCAGCCCTGAGCCGCCAGGTATTCGACCGCTGCGCAGGCATCGGCCACATCGCTTTCGCCCCAGCGCAGGTGCAGTGCCTGGCGGTACTCCCGGCCATAGCCGGTGCTGCCCCGGTAGTTCAGGTCGGCCACGGCAAAGCCGCGCTGGGTCCAGTACTGGATGCGTGGGTCGAGCACGGGGTAACAGGCCGAAGTCGGCCCACCATGGACGAACACCACCAGCGGTGCGGCGCCTTGCGACTGCACTGGCGGGTAGAAGAAGCCATGGGCCTGCTCGCCGTCACTGCCATAGTGGATGGGCTGCGGCAGGCTGATGCGCCCTGCCGGTAGCACCTCGGCACCACCGGCCAGCACACGGACCTCGTGGTTGCCGCGGTCGATGGCAATCACTGCCGGCGGGCTGATAGGCGAGGCGGCAATGGCATAGAGGTGTTCGGCATCCATGGCCAGGTTGCGAAAACGAGTATAAGCACTGGCAAACCGCGCCATGCGGCCATCTTCGCCACGCAGCCCCAATTGCCCGAAGCCATCCTGGAACCAGCTGGCCAGGTAGCTTTGCGGCCCCAGTGGCAGCCAGGTGCAGGTGCCCAACTGCCAAGGCGCTGCTGCATGGTCCGCCGACTTGGCGGGCAAGGCTTGCCAGTGACCCTCGACCTCTCCCCAGGGCTGCCAGAAGCCGTTGCGGTCGGATAGGCAGTAGAGCCGGCCTTCGGCATCGAAGCGTGGTTGTTGCAGCGATTCGTCAGCGGCGGCTACACACTGCGGCGGCCCCCAGTGGCCGCTGGCATCCCGTGTGCGGCTCATCAGGCGGGTCACGGTCCAGGGCTGTGCAGGGCGGTCCCATTCGATCCACGCCAGGCGTTGGCCATCGGCACTCACGGTGGGTGCGGCGTAGAAATCGGCACCCTCGGCGAGTACCTCACGGCGGCTTTCGCCCAAAGCGACGAGGCGATGCTCCACCTGCTCGGCATGGCGCTCCTCGACGGCCAGCACCTGGCTGTCGTGCCACTGCACATCGCCATAGCGGCAGCTGGCATCGCGGGTCAGAGCACGCGGTAGCAAATCGTCCAGCGGCTGGGTGTAGACCTGCTGGTCCTTTTCGTTGACGAACACCAACCCGTCGCCACCCAGGCAGAAGCTGCCACCGCCATACTCGTAGGCCCGGCTGCGCACGCTGAAACCATCTGGCGTCAGGCAGCGGGCCTGGTAGTGCAGCCAGTGCCAGATACGGCAAGCACCATCGGCCGGGCGAAATTCGATCCAGAACAGCCCGTCGGCACTGACTTTGAGTTCGGCGAAGTCGGTGCCGGCGGCCACCGCCTGGGCCGCGCTGAATTCAGCCGCGGGCGATGACACGTGAGTTTCGATCATTGCGGAAGGTCATCTGTTCAATGGCGAGCTGGGCGGTTTCTGCCTCCTCGCGGGCCTTGAGGATGATGCCGTGGTCGGCCGACTTGGCGCATACCGGGTCGGCGTTGCTGGCATCGCCGGTCAGCATGAAGGCCTGGCAGCGACAGCCGCCGAAGTCCTTTTCTTTCTCGTCGCAGGAGCGGCACGGTTCGCGCATCCACTCATAACCACGGAAGCGATTGAAGCCGAACGACTCGTACCAGATATGGTGCAAGTCATGCTCGCGCACATTGGGGAATTGCACCGGCAGCTGGCGCGCGCCGTGGCAGGGCAGGGCGGTGCCGTCCGGGGTGATGGTGAGGAACAGGTTGCCCCAACCATTCATGCAGGCCTTGGGGCGTTCTTCGTAGTAGTCTGGGGTAACGAAGATCAGCTTGCACGGGTTGCCCTCGGCCTTGAGTTTGTCCCGGTATTCGTTGGTGATGCGTTCTGCCCGCTCGAGCTGCGCGCGAGTCGGTAGCAGGCCCAGGCGGTTGAGGTGCGCCCAGCCGTAGAACTGGCAGGTGGCAAGCTCGACGAAGTCGGCCTCCAGGGCAATGCACAGCTCGATGATGCGGTCGATCTTGTCGATGTTGTGCCGATGGGTGACGAAGTTGAGCACCATCGGGTAACCGTGGGCTTTCACCGCGCGGGCCATTTCCAGCTTTTGTGCAAAGGCCTTCTTCGAGCCAGCCAGCAGGTTGTTCACCTGCTCGTCGCTGGCCTGGAAGCTGATCTGGATATGGTCCAGGCCGGCCTTCTTGAAATCGGCGATGCGCGCCTCGGTCAGGCCAATGCCCGAGGTGATCAGGTTGGTGTAGTAACCCAGCCTGCGAGCCTCGCCAATCAGCTCGGCAAGATCCTGGCGCACCAGCGGTTCACCGCCAGAGAAGCCGATTTGCGCGGCGCCCATTTCCCGTGCTTCAGCCATCACCTTGAACCACTGTTCGGTGCTCAGCTCTTGGCCCTGGGCGGCGAAGTCCAGCGGGTTGGAACAGTACGGGCACTGCAGCGGGCAGCGGTAGGTGAGCTCGGCCAGCAGCCACAGCGGCAGGCCGACCGCAGGCGTAGGCGGCAACTCAGGCGAGGACGATCCAGTGTTCGGCACGGGCCACCTCCATGAATTGCTCGATGTCATCGGCCACTTCCGGGACATCGGGGAATTGCTGTTCGAGTTCGCTGATGATCGCTGCCACGTCACGCTGGCCGTCGATCAGGCCACCGATCAGGCTGGCGCTTTCGTTGAGCTTGATCATGCCCTCGGGGTACAGCAACACATGGCCCTTTTGCGCCGGCTCGTACTGGAAGCGGTAGCCGGGGCGCCAGTTCGGCACTTGATTGCGATCAAGACTCATAGGGTGATCCCCTTGTGCCACACCCGGTCCTGGGTGACGGAGTGATAAGGCGGGCGGTTCAGCTCGTAGGCCATGCTCATGGCGTCGAGCATGCTCCAGAGGATATCCAGCTTGAACTGCAGGATCTCCAGCATACGCTCCTGGCCCGCGCGGGTGGTGTAGTGCTGCAGGGTAATCGCCAGGCCGTGCTCCACGTCGCGCCGGGCCTGGCCAAGGCGGGTGCGGAAGTACTCGTAGCCGGCCGGGTCGATCCACGGGTAGTGCTGTGGCCAACTGTCCAGCCGCGACTGGTGGATTTGTGGGGCAAACAGTTCGGTCAGCGAGCTGCTGGCGGCTTCCTGCCAGCTGGCGCGGCGGGCGAAGTTGACGTAGGCGTCCACGGCAAAGCGTACGCCGGGCAGTACCAGCTCCTGGGAGCGCAGCTGGTCGGGGTCGAGGCCGACGGCCTGGCCCAGGCGCAGCCAGGCTTCGATGCCACCGTCCTCGCCGGGTGCGCCGTCGTGGTCGAGCAGGCGCTGGATCCACTCTCGGCGCACTTCGCGGTCCGGGCAGTTGGCCAGGATCGCGGCATCCTTCATCGGGATGTTGACCTGGTAGTAGAAACGGTTGGCCACCCAGCCCTGGATCTGCTCGCGGGTGGCGCGGCCTTGGTACATCGCCACATGGTACGGGTGATGGATGTGGTAATAGGCGCCTTTGGCGCGCAGAGCCTGCTCGAATTCGGCAGGGGACATGGGCAGTGCGTCGCTCATCGGGCCTCCTTACAACTCGATGCTCATGCCGTCGAAGGCAACTTCCACACCGCGGCGCAGGACTTCGGCGCGCTCGGGGGAGTCTTCATCGAGAATCGGGTTGGTGTTGTTGATGTGGATAAGCACTTTGCGCTGGCGCGAGAAGCCGTCCAGCACTTCGAGCATGCCGCCAGGGCCATTTTGCGCCAGGTGGCCCATCTCGCGGCCGGTGCGGGTGCCGACACCACGGCGCTGCATTTCATCGTCCTCCCACAGGGTGCCGTCGACCAGCAGGCAGTCGGCGTCGTGCATCATCGCCAACAGCTTGCCGTCGACCTGGCCCAGGCCTGGGGCGTAGAACAGCTTGCCGCCGGTACGAGTGTCCTCGACCAACAGGCCCAGGTTGTCGCCTGGGTGCGGGTCGAAACGGTGCGGCGAGTACGGCGGTGCAGCGCTGCGCAGGGGGAAGGGGGTGAACTTGAGGTTGGGGCAGGCCTCGATGACGAAGCTGCCTTCCAGCTCGATGCGGTTCCACTGCAGGCCACCGTTCCAGTGGCTGAGCATGTTGAACAGCGGGAAACCGGTGGTCAGGTCCTGGTGGACCATGTCGGTGCACCACACTTGGTGCGGGCAACCTTCGCGCAGGCTGAGCAGGCCAGTGGTGTGGTCGATCTGGCTGTCCAGCAGGACGATGGCGTTGATGCCGGTGTCGCGCAGGGCCCGGGCCGGTTGCATGGGCGCAAAGGCCTGCAGTTGGGCGCGGATGTCGGGCGAGGCATTGCACAGAACCCAATGCACGCCGTCGTCGGACAGGGCGATGGACGACTGGGTGCGTGCCGTGGCGCGCAGGGTGCCGTCACGGTAGCCCTTGCAGTTGACGCAGTTGCAGTTCCACTGTGGGAACCCGCCACCGGCGGCGGAGCCGAGAACCTGGATGTACATGGCCACTCTCTATGCAAAAAACCGGATCGGAAAAACGAAAACGCCCCGGCAGGCCGAGGCGTGAAACCCTAAGCCGGGCTTAGCGGTTAGCGAAGTACATGGTGACTTCGAAGCCGATACGCAGATCAGTGTATGCAGGTTTGGTCCACATGGAATTACTCCTTCCGGATGAGGGTTGGGATGCTCAGCTACTACTTGGGTACCGCCACGCGTCGGCAGTTCCCTGAAACTGGGATTGCGCTATCTTACAAGAAAAATTTGTACCGAAAGGTTAATTATTCGAAAAGCGCCGTTGCAGTTCGCGTAACAATCATCGTGCAGCGCCTTGCCAGGAAGGGTTTGGCGCGGCAGCGTTGGCCAGGCATAGCCAAGTGGAACCTGTGTCGAGCAGGTTGCTCAGCAGGTGGTCCAGATCCGTCTGCCGCGTGTTCAGGATAGCCCTGCGCAGTGCATCCAGCCTGCCGGGTTGTGTAGCCAGGTGTGTCTGCCACGCCCATTCGGCGACGTCGGCATTGGCCATGGCGGGCTCGTCGAATTGCTCGGCCAGGGCTTGGCGGGCGGCCGGGTCCAGGGTGACACCCTGGCGCAACAGGGCGAGCAGGTGGTCGAGGACCTGCGCTTGGCCGGTGTGGGGGGACTGCACGCCGAACAGTAGACCGCCGACCCCCTCGACCTGACGAAAGGCGCTGAACACCGCGTAGCCGAGTTGCAACTCTACCCGCAGGCGTTGGTAAACCGGCCCCTGCAGCAGTTGCGCTAGCAGGCGGCCTGCGGCTTCGCTGGCGGGAGGCAGCGGGCAGAACAGCAGCAGGGCATATTCGCTGCCAGCCACTTCGGCATGCTGCCAGCGACGGTTGGCCCATGTGGGCAGGGAGCCAGGCCGTGCGCCTTGCCCGGGGCAGTGCTGCAACGCGGTAGCCAAGGCGTTCAGCGCGGCATCGTCGAAGCCCGCAGCCAGGCCATGCCAATTTGCGTGCTGCCACAGGCTGTCGAGTTGCTGCTGTTTCAGCGTGCCGGCCGGTGCCGCTGTGGGCGGGGTATGCAGCACCGTGTCTGGCAGTTGCTTGAGCAAGGCCCTGATAGGGATCAGTGCCGGGGGCGGCGCCGCGCTGGGCAGCCAGCAGCTGGCAGGGGGGGTGAGCATCAAAGCCAAGGCCTGCGGCACTGCGCGCAACACCGCGGCCGGCAGCCCGGCGCAGCGCAACTGCCAGTATTCCCCTGCGGTGGTGTACTGCAGTTGCACCGAGGCGCGTTCACATCGGTCCTGCAGCGGCGCGAGGGCCTGTTCAAGCACACCCTGCAAGCGCTGGCGCACAGGCGAAGGCACGTGCCAACGTAAGTAGAGTGCCGCATATTGGCGGGTGCCGGGGAGCTGGTCACTGATCGTCAGTGCGTTCGGTAGAGGCTGCGCCAAGGCGGTGGGTAAGTCAGCCATCAGTAACGGCTCGACCGTGGGTATCTGCCATTGCCCATGATTGCTGCATGGCAGGTCATCCAGCAGGGCACGAAGGGCCTGCAAACCTTGTGTATCCAACTGGCTGAACGGCAACCCGGTACTGTCCCGGCGGGCCAGTTCAAGTGCGCTGGCACTGCGTTCGCCGCTGTGCTGCAGCAAGCCGAAGTCACGGTTCAGCTGTGCGAGATCGGCTTGTCGGATGAAATTGAACCAGCCGTGCAGCAGGTCATTGGCTTCATCTGGGCAGGCGTCGGCGCTGAGCTTCAGGTCCAGGTGCCACAGCAACTGCCCGGCGAAGGCATACAGCTTTTCGGCCTTGAAGCCTTGCAGCCAGCCCCGCTCGCGCAGCGTACCCAGCCAGGTACCTGGGCGGCTGTCATTCAGGCAGGCAATCAGCAGTTCCAGCGCCTGCTCGGTACCTGCCGGAAGGTGCTCGTGGTTAAAGGTCAGTGGCATGGTCGCCGCCGACAGGGGCGGTGGCTGAAGGTGCGGTACTCGCGTGCCCGTGGCGAACTGCTGAGCATGCTGCCGGCCCAGTTGCTCCAGTTCAACCAGCGGTTGCGGGCCGCACAGGCTCAAGACGATCTGGCCGCCTTGGTAAAAGCACCGGTGAAAGCCCCCAAGCGCTTGCTGGAAGGCTGGGTCCTGCAGGGCCAGGGTGTATCGGTTGCCGGCATGAAAAGCGCTCAGCGGATGAGCGGGCGACAGCGTCTGCAGCAAGGCGAATTGCTGCTGGGCCTGTGGGTTGCGCGACCAGGCGATGAACTCGGCGTGAATCACTTCGCGCTCGCGGCGTTGGCGCGCGATGCCCAGGTCAGGCTCGGCCAGCATCTGGCACAGGCGCTCGAGGCCTGCGGCCAAGGCATTAGGCGGGACTTCGAAGAAAAAATCGGTGGTGCGTTCACGGGTACTGGCGTTGACCTGGCCACCGAGGGCCTGCACGTAGCGCATCAGGCCATCGTCCAGGGGGAAGCGCGGGGTACCGAGGAAGAACAGGTGCTCGAGAAAGTGGGCTAGCCCTGGCCATTTCCCCGGCGCGTCATGGCTACCCGCGTGCACCCGCAATGCGGCGGCCGCGCGCTTCAGGCGCGGGGCATGGCGCAGGGTAAGCTGCAGGCCGTTGGCGAGGGTGAGGTGGCGGGTGGCGTCAGGCATGGGGGCTCCGGTTGCTGCTGTCCATGCTAACCCATTTGTGTAGCGGGCCCGCGAAAGGGCTATCAGCCTTTACGCAGGTGAAGTTCCTGGCGCAAATCGTTCAGATAAGGAAACGCCAAGCGCCCCTGCACCACCTGATCATGTTCAAGCTCCGCCAACAACTGGCATTCATCCTGCCCGGCCATGGCTAGCACACTGCCATCCGGCCCGATGAGGCTGCTCTGCCCGCAGTAGTGAATCTCGTCTTCCGCACCGCAATAATTGGCATACACCAGGTAACACTGGTTCTCCTGCGCCCGCGCCCTCACGGTCACCTGGCAGGTAAAGTCGTACGGCGTCATGTTCGCGGTCGGCACCAGTATCAGCTCTGCGCCATCGAGCGCCAGGCGCCGAGCGTTCTCCGGGAACTCGATGTCGTAGCAGATCAGCAGGCCGACTTTCCAACCGTCAAATTCCACCACCGGGGACAGGTCGGCGCCTGGGCTGAACATCGAGCGGTCCAGGTCACCGAACAGGTGGGTCTTGCGGTAGTTGCTGAGGCTGCGGCCATGCGCATCGATCAACTGTACGCTGTTGTAGATTGCCCCGTCGTCGCCGCGCTCGGGGTAGCCATAGACGATAGCGATGCGCTGCGCCTGGGCGATCTCTACCACCGCCATCGCCGCCGGGCCATCGTCGGCTTCAGCCAGGCGCTCGACCTGGGCCAGGCCGATGTTGTAGCCCGTCAGGAACATTTCCGGACACACCAGCAACTGCGCGCCGCGTTCGGCCGCCAGCTGCGCCTGGTGGCGCAGCCGTTGCAGGTTGCCGGGCACGTCCAGTGGCTTGGGGGCACCCTGGAACAGAGCGATGCGCATGGTGCCTCCTTGTCTCAGTCTGCCAGGGCGATCGGGCCGATTTCGTCGAACACGTCGCCTGGGCCGGGGTTGTCCGGGTGGGTGTGGCCACCGAAGTGGTTCATGATACCCCACACCGCATTCAGCGACGTTTGCACCGCGCCTTCCACCCAGGCCGGGGTCCACGACACGTCGTCACCGGCAATGAAGATGCCGCGCTGCTCGGCGGGCATGTCCTGCTGCATGAAGTGCGCGTACATGCGCTGGTTGTAGCGGTAGTGGCCTGGCAACGCCCCCTTGAAAGCGCCAAGGAAGTGCGGGTCGGCTTCCCAGGAAATGGTGATCGGGTCGCCGATGATGTGCCCTGCGATGTCGGTTTTCGGGTAGATCTTCTTCAGCGCATCCAGGGCCAGCTGCACGCGCTTTTCCACCGGGTGCGGCAGCATCTTCAGCGCATCGCTCATCCAGGCGTAGGACAGGCAGATCACCCCCGGCTTGTCGTCACCGTTGTCGAACAGGTAAGTGCCGCGGGTAAGCCGGTCGGTGAGGGTCATGCTCATCAGGTCGCGGCCGGTTTCCGGGTCCTTGTCCTTCCAGAACGGCCGGTCGACCATGACGAAGGTCTTCGACGACTGCATGTAGCGGGTGCGGTCCAGGGCCATCCACATTTTTTGCGAGAACAGCGATTCCTCGCAGTCGATCTGGGTGGTCAGCAGCCAGGTCTGGCAGGTGGCGAGTACCGCGCTGTAGTGGCGGGTGTCGCCCCAGTTGTCGGTGACCGCCAGGCGTCCATCGGAAGCGCGGGCAATGCGTTTGACCCCGGTACGCGGCGCGCCGCCGTGCAACGTGCTCAGGCTGGTGCCCTGCGGCCAATGCACGCAGCGCTCCGGTACATGGCGCCAGATGCCTTGCGGCACTTGTTCCACACCGCCGACCACCAGGTGCTGGTGGTCGTCGCAGTTGGTCATCACCACGCGGAAAATTTCCAGCATCGAGTTGGGGAAGTCCGAATCCCAGCCACCGGTGCCGAAGCCAACCTGGCCGAACACTTCGCGGTGCTGGAAGCTCAGCTTGGCAAACGAGCGCGAGGTGGCGACGAAGTCGTAGAAGGTGCGGTCGTCCCACAGCGGCACCAGCTTGTTCCACAGTGCCTTCAGGCGCGGTACGTCGCGGTCGCGGATGGCTTGCTGGATTTCGGCGAACTGGGCGCCGCTTTCCAGCGCATCAGCCCAGGCATCGGCCACTTCATGAAACAGCTTGGGCAGGTCGCTGGTTTTTTCGGCGTAGTAGGTCTGGCCTTCCAGGTCGATCACCGTGCTACCCGAGGCCGGAGTCAGCGGGTTGGGAAAAGGCTTGGTTTCCAGGCCCAGCTTGTCTACGTAGTGATAGAAGGCCGTGGACGACACCGGGAAGCGCATGCCACCCAACTCGGCGATGATCCCATCGGTGCCGTTGAAGGCTTGCGAGCGCAGCCGGCCACCCAGCTTGGAAGCCTCGTACACCACCGGTTTGAGGCCCAGCTTCATCAACTCGTAGGCCGCCACCAGGCCGGCGATACCGGCACCTATGATGGCTACTTCTTCACCCTGGCGATCAGCTGGAATGCTGCCCAGGCCCGCGGGGTGCTCCAACCAGTCGTCGAAGGCGAACGGGAAGTCCGGGCCGAAGATGGTGATCGGCTTCTTGCCGTCGGCGGGGTGGCGGTTTTTCTTGTTCATGAAGTGACCTTGCCAGAGAGGCTGCGCGGGGAGCGGAGCCTGAGTATAGGAGATGCCTGGGGGTCATTTTAGGGCGTGAGATTTTCGTAATTAAGGCGCAGAGTGGTGTCTGAATGTATTTTGTTTCGTCGGAATAACATACTTTATGTGCATTACGACGACTTAGAAATCAGAGCGGCTGCCCGCGATCTACCTTGCTACTGAGAATGATCGACGTGGTGGTCTTCTCCACGCCGTCGACACTGCCGATCTGGTCGAGCAACTGGTCAAGCTGCTCGGGCGAGTCGGTACGCAGCCAGGCCACGTAGTCGAATTCTCCGCTCACCGCACACAGCTGCTGCACCTGCCCCATGGCACTCAGGCGCCGCACAACTTCCTTGCCGGAACGTGGCTGTACTTTGATCCCCACGTACGCCTGCAGCCCGCCGCCTATCACACTCTGGCCCAGGCGTACGCCATAGCCGGAAATGACCTTGTTCTTCTCCAGCCGTTCCAGGCGCGAGTTGACCGTGGTGCGGGCGATGCCCAGCTGGCGGGCGAGGGTGGCGACGCTTTCGCGGGCGTTGATCTGCAACAGGGCAATCAGCTGGCGATCGATCTCATCCAGCGTGATGGAGCGGGAATCCGACATGGCGAGTCTCTGCGGTTGGCCCGCTAGCCTAGCCAGCCAATGCCGATGAGGGCAAGGGCCGTCACAGCTGACCAGGCTGGCCCGATGACTTTGCCTTCGGCATGATGAAGCGCTAGTCCAACGAGAACCTCAGTGTGAACCTCGACCACCTGCTCGAATGCTGGCGACTGGAAGTCTCCAACAAGAAAAGGCCCGGACGCCGTATCAGTTTGCTGTTCAACGTGCTGCGCCGCGCCCGCAAGGACAACAAACTGCGTTTTCTCTTTGCCTACCGCCTGGCCCAGTACCTCGACGCCCATGGTGGCCTGGCACGGCGTCACGCCCGGCGCATGCAACAGCGGCTAAACCTCAAGTACGCCGTGGACATCGATATAGGTGCACACATCGCGCCCGGCCTGCGCATCGCGCACCTACCGGGGGTAGTGATCACCCGGCACGTGCGCATCGGGCGCAATTTCTTCATCCGGCAGAACTGCTCGATCGGCATCAAGACCCTTGGCCTGGAGGAATACACGCTGCGCATTGGCGACAATGTGAGCATGGGCACCAATAGCTGCATTGTTGCCGATCGCATCGATATTGGCGACGACGTGGTGATTGGCGCTATGTCGCTGGTTACGCGGGATATTCCGGCTGGCATGACCTTCTACAACCCGCGACAGGTCGAGATGCGGGGTTTTCCAGCGCGGGATGAGTGATGCGACTCAATGGGCTTTGCGCGCGAGCAGCAGGCGCCGGCAAATGGCGTGCTTTGTCGCACCTCCGCACTCAACGGGTTTGGTTGGGGCAGGCGATGCATTGAAGAGCGTAATTGCTCGGCTGATCGATAGGCATGAAAAAGCCGCGCATTTGCGCGGCTTTGTCGTATCTGGTGGGCCCACACGGACTCGAACCGTGGACCAAAGGATTATGAGTCCTCTGCTCTAACCGACTGAGCTATAGGCCCTCAGTAAGTGGCCGGATTATAACGAGGGTTTCGCACCTGTGCCATCTGAAAGATCTGATAGTGCTATGCGAAGGAACGCGGCCGCGAACTCGTCTGGTGGCAGCGGCAGGCTGACGATGTAGCCCTGGATCTGCTCACACCCTTCCGCTGCCAGAAAACGCTGCTGGGCCTGGTTTTCCACGCCTTCGGCAATGATCGTCAGCTGCATGCTGCGGCCAAGGGCAATGATCGCGCGGGCGATGGCGGCATCGTGTGGGTCGTCGGGCAGGCCGCGGATGAACGACTTGTCGATCTTGAGAATATCCAGCGGCAGGCGCTTGAGGTAGCTCAGCGAGGAATAGCCGGTGCCGAAGTCATCGATAGCCAGTTGCACGCCCAGTTTCTTCAACTGGTACAGCACGGCCAGGGCCTCTTCTGCCTGGCTCATGATGAAGTTCTCGGTAATTTCCAGCTGTAGGTCACCGGCCTTTAGCTGGTAGTGCTTTAGCAACTGTTCGATGCGCCGGGCCAGGTGCGGGTGGCGCAGCTGGGCGCCGGCAAGGTTGATCGACAGCGGGCCGAAGGGTTGGTAGTGCTGTTTCCAGGCCTGCATCTGTCGGCAGGCTTGCTCCAGAACCCAGTCACCGAGCTGGAGAATGGTGCCATTCTCTTCCGCCAGGTGGATGAAGTGCTCTGGTGGCACCTCCCCAAAGGTTGGGTGGCTCCAGCGGATCAGCGCCTCGGCGCCTACCAGCTTCTGGGTCTTGAGGCTGAGCTTGGGCTGGAAGCACAGGCTCATTTCGTTGCGTTCGACGGCGCGGCGCAGTTCATGCTCCAAGGCGATGCGCTCGCTGGCCTGGGCGGTGAGGTCGCGGGTGTAGGCTTCGACGCGGTTGCGGCCTTTGGCCTTGGAGCGGTACATGGCGGCGTCGGCGTTGCGGATCAGTGTGGCAACGTCGGTGCCGTCCTGTGGATACAGGCTGATGCCGATGCTGGCGCTGGTGAAGAACTCGTGTTCACCGGCCTGGAACGGCGCGGCGAAACAGGCCAGCAGCTTGTTGGCGATGGTACTGGCGTCGCTGGGCTTGTGCAGGCCGGGTAGCAGGATGATGAACTCGTCGCCGCCCAGTCGGGCCACGGTGTCGACGTCGCGCACCTGCTCCTTCAGGCGCTGGGCGATGCCTTTAAGCAGCAGGTCGCCGACTGGGTGGCCGAGGCTGTCGTTGATGTGCTTGAAACGGTCGAGGTCGAGGAACAGTACCGCGCCCTGGCGGTTGGAGACTTGCGCGCAGGTGAGTACAGCCTGCAGGCGGTTCTCGAACAGGGCGCGGTTGGGCAAGCCGGTCAGCGGGTCATGGTGGGCCTGATAGTCGAGTTTGGCCTGGGCGTGCTTGATGCTGGAGATGTCTGCGAAAACCGCCACGAAGTGAGTGATCTCGCGTTCACTGTTGCGCACGGCGCTGATGGTCAGCCAGCTTGGGTAAAGCTCGCCGTTCTTGCGCTTGTTGTAGATCTCGCCCTGCCAGTGCCCTTCGTCGGTCAGCTGGTGCCACATGGCCGCATAGAAGGCGCTGTCGTGCTGGCCGGACGCGAGCAGGCGCGGGGTCTGGCCGAGGGCTTCGATTTCGCTGTAGCCGGTGATTTCGCTGAAGGCGCGGTTGACAGCACTGATGTGCTGGTCAATGTCGGTGATCAGTACGCCTTCGGCAGTGTTCTCGAACACGGTGGCGGCCAGCTGCAGTTTTTCCTGCATCAGGTGGCGCTCGGTGATGTCGCGGGCGATGGTCAGCATGCAGTCGACGCCGGTAATCGGCAGGGGCCGGGCGGACAGCTCGCAAAGGCGGATCTGCCCGTCGCTGCGGCGGATGTGGCAGGTGAAATCACGCACGAAGCCGTCGCGGTTGAGCTGCTCAACCAGGCGCTTGCGCTCGTTGAGGTCTACCCAGATGCCCAGGTCCAGCGAGGTCTGGTCGATGGTCGGGTTGAGGTCATAGCCGGTCAGGCGGCAGAAGCCCTCGTTCACCTCCAGCAGTAGACCGTCGCTCTGGCGCGACAGCAGCAGACCGTCGGGGGAGGCGTGGAAGGCTTTGGCGAATTTCTCTTCCGAGGTTTGCAACTGTTGCTGGGTTTCCTTGAGCTGGCTGATGTCGCGCACCGCCACTACCAGCGCGGGGGTGCCGTCGAGTTCGAAGGTTTCGGCCGAGGTCAGGCCGGTGAACAGCTGGCCATTGCTGCGGCGGAAACTCATTTCCAGGTTGCGGATGCCGCCCTGGTGCAGGTGTTCGAGCACTCGTAGGCCGCTGCCTTCGACGCCCCACAGGTTCAGGTCGGTGGCGGTACGGCCAATCACCTGGCTTTGGGTCAGGCCGATCTGCTCTTCGAAGGCTTCGTTCACCTCCAGAAGGCAGCCATCGCTGTGGCGGGCGATCAGCAGGATGTCTGGGCATTGCTGGAACACCGAGGCGAACTTCTGCTCGGACAGGCGCAGGGCGTCCTCGGTGTGCTTGGTTTCGCTGATGTCGATCATCAGGCCGCGCATCACCGGTTGGTGGCCGTGTTCGATCATGCTGACGATGTTGCGTACCCAAAGGGGCTGGCCGTCGGCGCGGATCACTCGGTAGTCCAGGCTGTGGTCGCGTCCCGCTGCGGTTTCGCTGTCGCAGTACGCCTGGGCCCAGAGGGCGTCCTCCGGGTGCAGGATGCTGCGCCAGAAGCCGGGCCGGAGCCAGTCACTCAAGGGGTAGCCGAGCAGGTCTTCGGCATGCGGTGAAACGTAGCTGTAGGTGAAGTCGTTGGCATCGGCTTCCCAGGCGATGGCTGACAGGCTCTCTACAAGGCCTCGGTAGTGGTATTCGCTGCTGCGCAGCTCTTGCTCCAGGGCGATGCGCCTGGAAATTTCCGAGCTGAGGCGGCGGTTGATGCGGATGACCACGGCCAGCACGGCCATCAGCAACAGCACCGTTGGCAAGCCATATACCAGCAGGTCAGACCAGAACATCCGCTGGTCGACTACATTGCCCACCCAGCGCTGCTGGATCTGGCTGATTTCGCTGCTGCTCATGTCGGCCATCACTTTGTCGAGAATACCGACCAGCACGGCCTTGTCGCGGGGGACGGCCATCGCCAGCTGGTAGCGGTAGGGTGTTTCGCCGCTGACGTACAGGCCGTCGAGTTTGAGCTGGCGCAGGCTCCAGATACTGGAGGCCAGGTCGCCGACCACGGCGTCCACCTGGTCGGTGGCCAGGGCCTGCAGCGTGGAGCTGACATTGGGCAGCGCCACCAGGTTGAGGTCGGGGTGGTGGGTGCGCAGCAGCTCGTGCGGGGCGTAGTTCTCGACCACGGCGATTTTCAGGCCGTACAGGTCATCCAGCTTGCGTGGTTGTGCGCCGCCTTTGTGGGCCAGGATGACAATGGGGAAGTCGAGGTACGGGCGGGTGAAGGCCAGATAGCCCTGGCGTTCGGGGGTGGACATGATGCCGGGCAGCAGGTCGATGCGGCTTTCCCGTGCCTGTGCCAGTACCTCGGTCCAGCTGCTGGGTTCGACCGGTTTGAGTGTCACGCCCAGGCGCTGCTGGATCGTGGCGATGTAATCGGCGGCCAATCCCTGGTACCGGCCCTCCTGGTCGCGAAACTCGAACGGTGGCCAAGAGGCGTCTACGCCCAGGCTCAACTGCGGGTGAGCAGCCAGCCAGGCTTTCTCCTCATCTGTCAGGGTCAGGGCGCCGGCCGTTGTGTTCCATAAAATCAGGAGCAGCAACAGAATGGCCGGCTTCAAGGGCATGGCAGCCTCGCATTCAGGTGGTCTGAAGTCGAGTGTAGACGGGCATTGCGGCGGGTGTGCTGTGGAAGGCGGGCTTTATGTTACGGGCCGCTAAAGAAAAACCCCGGCCTGGGCCGGGGTTTTGTCATCACTCGTCGAGGAAGGAGCGCAGGTGCTCGCTGCGAGTCGGGTGGCGCAGTTTGCGCAACGCCTTCGCTTCGATCTGACGAATCCGCTCACGGGTTACGTCAAACTGCTTGCCCACCTCTTCGAGGGTGTGGTCGGTGTTCATGTCGATACCGAAACGCATGCGCAGCACCTTGGCTTCGCGTGCGGTCAGGCCCGAGAGCACGTCGCGGGTGGCTTCCTTGAGGCTTTCGACCGTGGCCACGTCAATCGGGGACTGCATGGTCGAGTCCTCGATGAAGTCGCCCAGGTGCGAATCTTCGTCGTCACCGATCGGGGTTTCCATGGAGATCGGCTCTTTGGCGATCTTCAGTACCTTGCGGATCTTGTCCTCAGGCATTTCCATGCGCTCGCCCAGCTCTTCCGGGGTCGGTTCGCGACCCATTTCCTGCAGCATCTGGCGGGAAATACGGTTGAGCTTGTTGATCGTCTCGATCATGTGCACCGGAATACGGATGGTGCGTGCCTGGTCGGCGATCGAGCGGGTGATCGCCTGACGGATCCACCAGGTGGCATAGGTCGAGAACTTGTAGCCGCGGCGGTATTCGAACTTGTCCACCGCTTTCATCAAGCCGATGTTGCCTTCCTGGATCAGGTCGAGGAACTGCAGGCCACGGTTGGTGTACTTCTTGGCGATGGAGATCACCAGACGCAGGTTCGCCTCGACCATTTCTTTCTTGGCGCGGCGGGCCTTGGCTTCACCGATCGACATGCGACGGTTGATTTCCTTGATCTCGGCAACGGTCAAGCCGGTTTCGGTCTCAAGGTCGATCAGTTTCTGCTGGCAAGCGACAATGGCAGCGTCCTTTTCACCCAGGGCAGCAGCCCACTTGGTGTTGCGCTTGGCCAGGTCACCGCTCCAGGTCTGGTCGGTTTCGTTGCTCGGGAACATGCGCAGGAAGTCGGCACGCGGCATGCGGGCGTCACGGACGCACAGCTGCATGATGGCGCGTTCTTGCTGGCGCAGACGGTTCAGGGCGTCACGTACACGCTCGACCAGTACCTCGAACTGCTTCGGTACAAGCTTGATCGGCATGAACAGGTCAGCCAGGGCCTGAAGGGCCTCGATGCTTTCCTTGTGGCCACGACCGTTTTTCTTCAGGACCTTGGAGGTTGCCTGAAGTTGATCGGATACCGCACCGAAGCGTTGAGCCGCGACTACTGGGTCTGGGCCGCTCTCGGCCTCTTCCTCGTCGTCACCGCTTTCGGACTCTTCCTCTTCGTCGTCGGACTCTTCCTTCGCAGCAGCGGCCTTGGTGCCTGGGATCGGCACTTCTTCGGTCGGCGCGGCAATGTTGTCGTCAGGGTCGATGTAGCCGCTGAGAACGTCCGACAGGCGGCCACCCTCGGTGGTGACGCGGTCATATTCGCCGAGAATGTAATCGACAGTGCCCGGGAAGTGGGCGATGGCGCCCATGACTTCACGAATGCCTTCCTCGATACGCTTGGCGATTTCGATCTCGCCTTCACGGGTCAGCAGCTCGACAGTACCCATTTCGCGCATGTACATGCGCACCGGGTCGGTCGTGCGGCCGATATCGGTTTCAACGGCCGCCAACGCAGCAGCGGCTTCTTCGGCCGCGGCTTCGTCGGTGTCGGCTTCCGCCAACAGAAGGGCATCCGCATCCGGAGCACTCTCGAATACGTTGATCCCCATGTCGTTGATCATGCGGATGATGTCTTCCACCTGTTCCGGATCTGAAATATCCTCAGGCAGGTGGTCGTTGACCTCCGCGTAAGTCAGGTAGCCCTGCTCACGACCGCGGGTGATCAACTCTTTGATACGAGACTGCTGTTGCGCTTTTCCGGACATAACACCCTATCCACTGAAGGTCTTGGCGGGCAAAAAACAAGCCGAGGATTATACCCGAGCATGGGCCTCACGCGCCAGATGAGGTCGGCGTTTGTGCGGGAACATTCCGGCTCAGCAGGGCGAGGAGCTGGGTTTTTTCCTCGCTGGTCAATTCGCTTTGACGTGATTTCCTGAGCAGTTGTTCCAGGCTGCGCTCGCGTTGGCGGGCGGACAAGCTAGTTATAGTGTCGAAAAACTGTTGTTCAAGGTTGTCGGCCACGATCAGCCATTCCTTTTCCGCCAGGGCCCGCAACAGGCGACCCTGCTCGGTGCCATGCCAGCGTGCGATCAACTGCATTGAGCTTAGCCCAGGATTTTTCTGTGCGGCTTCGATCAATGCCACCAGCAGCTGGCTGTACAGGTGTTCTTCGTCGGCGAAGTGGCTGGCATCTTCTACCCTGCCGGCCAGCAGCGGGTGGTGCAGAAGGGTGCGCAGGGCGGCCAGGGTTGGTGGCTCGACCGGCGCCGGCACGCGGGGTGGCGCTTCGTCACGTTGTTGCCACGGCTTGCCACCCTTGCGGTTCTTGTCCCAGGGCTTGTCGCTCCATGGCTTCTTGCCGCTGCCCTTGTTGGGCTTCCAGGCCTGCTCCTGATGAACGGGGGCGAAGTCGTGTTGCGGCATGTCGCCGTAATCGGGGGTGTAGCTGGCCATGGCGTCGTAGTCGTAGCCAGGGTCGTAGTCCGGCACGCTGCTAACCGTGGGTGCTTGTTGCGCCAGTTGCTCGACCTGCTGCGGGTCGAGGCCGGTGATTTCCTTCAGGCGGTTGCGCATGAGCTGGCGCAGGTTGGCGCCAGGGATCTTTTCGATCAACGGTGCCGCCAGGGTCGCCATGTGTGCCTTGCCTTCCAGCGAGCGTGGGTCGGCTTCGACGCTCAGTTGCTCGAAGAAGTAATCGGCCAGCGGCTGGGCGTGCTGGTTGATACGGGCCATGAAGGCGTCGGTGCCTTCGGCGCGTACCAGGCTGTCCGGGTCCTCGCCTTCGGGCAGGAACAGAAAACGTGCGCGGCGGCCATCTTGCAGGTTCGGCAAGGCCGATTCCAGTGCGCGCCAGGCGGCCTTGCGCCCGGCCTGGTCGCCGTCGAAGCAGAACAACACGCTGGGCACCACGCGGAACAGGCGCTTGAGGTGCTCTTCGCTGGTGGCGGTGCCGAGGGTGGCCACGGCATTGCGCAGGCCTTGCTGGGCCAGGGCGATGACGTCCATGTAGCCCTCGACGACGATGATTTCGTCGAGGTTGCGGTTGTGCTTGCGTGCCTCGTACAGCCCGTACAGCTCCTGGCCCTTGTGGAACACCGGGGTTTCAGGGGAGTTCAAGTACTTGGGCTTGTCGTCGCCGAGTACCCGGCCGCCGAAGGCGATGATGCGCCCGCGGCTGTCGCGGATCGGGAACATCACCCGGTCGCGGAAACGGTCGTAGCGCTTGCCGCTTTCGGCGTTCTCGATCAGCAGGCCGGCATCGATCATCACTTTCTGCTGCAGGGTGTCGGCACCCAGGTGCTTGAGCAGGTTGTCCCAGCCGGGCGGGGCAAAACCCAGGCCGAAATCGCGGGCAATCTCGCCGGACAGGCCGCGGCCCTTGAGGTAATCCACCGCCGCCTTGCGGGTCGGGTGGTTGCGCAGGGCCTGGCGGTAGAACTCCGAGGCAGCGTCCAGTAGCGGGTACAGCGGCGAATCGGTGGGCTGGCGCGGCTTCTGGTCGCGGCGGCCTTGTTCGCGGGGCACTTCCATGCCAGCGGCGCGGGCCAGCTCCTCGACGGCCTGGGGGAAGTCCAGGTTGTCGTGGTCCATGACGAAACCCAGGGCGTTGCCACCGGCGCCGCAGCCGAAGCAGTAGTAGAACTGCTTGTCGGGGCTGACCGTGAAGGAAGGGGTCTTTTCCTTGTGGAACGGGCAGCAGGCGGAGTAGTTCTTGCCGGTTTTTTTCAGTTGGACGCGCGAACTCACCACGTCGACAATGTCGAGGCGGTTGATAAGGTCGTCAATGAAGCTCTGGGGAATCAGCCCGGCCATGGCAGTCTCGTCATCTGGCAACTGGCAAGTCTAATCGCTCACGCGCCGAATGGGGCGAGTGTTGCTTGGGGAAGTGCGAGGGGGTGTGTGCTCGTCGCCAGCCCCTAAGGGCCCGTCAGTCGGACGTGCACGTCTGGTCATACAGCAAGAAAGACCAGCTCTGACGTTTCAGGCAGGTTGCCCATGAGCAGTTCGCATGAAGCTTGTGCAGGGCCTTGAGCTAGCTGCTCAAGTGTGAAGCGACCACTGCCATCGCCCGGCGGTTAGCCGGGCAGGGCAGAAGCTTTGCGTTGAACGCCTGTATTAGTACAGACGAACGGCGCGGCGCTGTTCGCGCTGAACTTTCTTGGCGTGACGCTTAACAGCAGCAGCTGCTTTACGCTTACGCTCGGCGGTCGGCTTCTCGTAAAACTCGCGGCTACGAACTTCAGCCAGTACACCGGCTTTTTCGCAGGAGCGCTTGAAACGACGCAGAGCTACGTCGAAGGGTTCGTTCTCTTTAACTTTGACGGCTGGCATCCAGGGCTACCTTAATTCATTACCGGGGTAGACGTGCTCCTGGCAAAACAAAGGTGTGCTGGAGAACGTCGGTTTTCAAGGGTTGCGGATGTTAACCCTTAGCAAGCAGGAATGCAAAGCCTCTGATCGAAAACCGCTGGTCGGCATCCGACACGGGGACTATCATGCGCGGCTTCGAATTCAGCCCCCCACAAGGGACGAACCCATGCTAGTACTGGGATTGGAAACATCCTGCGACGAAACTGGCGTCGCATTATACGACAGTGAACGCGGTTTGTTGGCCGACGCACTGTTCAGCCAGATCGACCTGCACCGCGTGTTCGGCGGCGTAGTGCCCGAGCTTGCCTCGCGTGATCACGTCAAGCGCATGCTGCCGCTCATTCGCCAGGTGCTGGACGAGGCTGGCTGCGTCGCCACCGAGATCGACGCCATCGCCTATACCGCGGGCCCTGGCCTGGTCGGTGCCTTGCTGGTCGGGGCTTCCTGCGCCCAGGCGTTGGCCTTTGCCTGGGACATCCCGGCGATAGGTGTGCACCACATGGAAGGCCACCTGCTGGCGCCCATGCTGGAAGAAAACCCACCCGAGTTTCCGTTCGTCGCTTTGTTGGTTTCCGGTGGTCACACGCAGTTGGTTCGGGTCGATGGCATCGGCCAGTACGAACTGCTGGGCGAGAGCCTGGACGACGCTGCCGGCGAGGCGTTCGACAAGACCGCCAAGTTGATCGGCCTCAATTACCCAGGCGGCCCGGAAATCGCGCGCCTCGCAGAGCAGGGCGTACCTGGCCGCTTCGTTTTCCCAAGGCCGATGACCGATCGTCCGGGTCTTGAGTTCAGCTTCAGCGGCCTCAAGACTTTCGCCCTCAACACCTGGCAGCAATGCAAGAATGCTGGCGACGACGGTGAGCAAACCCGTTGCGACGTGTCCCTGGCATTCCAGCAGGCGGTGGTGGAAACTTTGACCATCAAGTGCAAGCGAGCCCTCAAGCAGACTGGCCTCAAGCGCCTGGTCATCGCTGGTGGCGTGAGTGCCAACAAAGCGCTGCGTGCCTCGCTGGAAGAGATGCTGGCCGGAATGAAGGGCAATGTGTACTACGCGCGCCCACAGTTCTGTACCGACAATGGCGCGATGATCGCCTATGCCGGTTGCCAGCGACTGTTGGCCGGGCAGCAGCAGGACCTGGCGATCAGCGTGCAGGCACGCTGGCCGATGGAGCAGTTGCCACCACTGTAAGGTTTACCGCCGAAGGTTCAGAAGTGCCGTTCGCGCCCTGCAAACAGGTCGCGCAGATTTTTACGGTGGCGCCACACGATCATCGCTGTCAGCACGGTGATCGGCAGCAGGGCCTCGGGCTCGCGCCAGGCCAGCAATGGCAACGTCAGTGGTGTGGCGATCAGTGCCGCCAGCGAGCTGGTGCGGGTGAGGTAGAAGGTCAGCAGCCAGGCACCGATAGCCAGCAGTGCGGCCGGGAAATACAGGCCCATGAGCATGCCGGCAGCTGTCGCCACGCCTTTGCCGCCCTGGAAACGGAAGTACAGGGGGAACAGATGGCCCAGCACCGCGCACACGCCCACCCAGGCCTGCGCATGCAGGTCCAGCCCGGCAGCGCGGGCGAGCAATACCGGCAAAAGGCCCTTGCACAGGTCGCCAAGCAGGGTCAGGATCGCCAGTTTACGGCCTGCCAGGCGTAGCATATTGGTGGCGCCGGCATTGCCTGAGCCGCTGGAACGCGGGTCCGGGCTGCCTGAAAGGCGGCTGAGGACAATGGCGAAGGACAGCGAGCCGAGCAGGTAGGCGAGCAACGCCAGTAACCAAAACATGCTAACTATTCCGGGCGAGGACGCCCCGATTCTAACGGCGCCAGTCGCCCTTGTCGTGCTGTGGAGAGAAGTGCTTGGACAGAGTGTTCATCGAAGGCCTGGAAGTCGATACCGTCATCGGTGCCTATGACTGGGAGCGGGATATTCGCCAGTGCTTGCGCCTGGACCTGAGCTTTGCCTGGGACAACCGCCCGGCTGCCGCCGGTGACGACCTGAACCTGGCGCTGGACTACGCCAGTGTCTCGGCACGCATCCAGGCGTTCGCCGAGCAGGCCCGTTTCGAGCTGGTGGAAACCTTTGCCGAGCGCCTGGTGGCAACGCTGATGGAGGAATTCCACATCCCTTGGGTACGGTTGAAGCTGACCAAACCGGGTGCGGTGCCGGCGGCCCGTGGTGGTGTAGGCGTGGAGATCGAGCGCGGATGTCTCTGAGCACGGTTTACCTGGGGCTCGGCAGCAACATCGACCGTGAAGCGCATTTGTGCGCCGGGCTCGATGCGTTGGCCGGTATCCTGACGGACATGCATTGCTCGCCGGCGTTCGAAAGCCAGGCGGTGGGGATCAAGAGCGGGCCGTTCATCAACTTCGTGGTGACCGGCAAAACCGCGTTGCCGTTGATCGAGCTGGACCGTCGACTGAAGTTCATCGAGGCCGACAACGGCCGCTATGCCCCGGACCGCAAAGGCTTGCCACTGGATATCGACGTGCTGATGTATGACGATTTGCACGGTACTTTCGACGGACTGGTGCTGCCTCGCGCCGAGATCTTGAAAAACGCTTTTGTGTTGTGGCCGCTGTCGCTGCTGGCCCCCGAACTGGTACATCCGGGGGCGGGCAAGGGCATGGCGCAGTTATGGCAGGAGGCGCAGATCGATCAGGTGCTGGCTCCGGTAGCCTTCGAGTGGCGCGGGTTGCAGCTGACGCCTATCTAACTAACGGCTTTCGCGGTCATTGTGGGAGCGGGCGTGCCCGCGAACACCGGCATAGCCGGTGCCATCCACCGCATTGGGTTCTTCGCGGGCGCGCCCGCTCCCACAGGTACCGCGCTGGTCAACTGCGTTTGTAAGCCTCGACAGCCTTCAGCCGCTCACGCTTGAGCGCTTCGCCCAGCGCCTGGCCCGTCAGCCCGGCTTGCACCAGCGGCTTCACATCCACCGCTCGCGCCGCTGCTGCTGCGCCACGCAGATAATCGGCTTGTGGATAACTCGACTTGCCATCGCCCAGCGCCGCCATCTCGCACACGACAATGAAATCCTCGAACCGCTGCGGTCGCCGGTACACATCGAATTTCTGCAACAGCTCCAGCAGTGCCGTGGCTGGTAGCTCCTGCGCCTGGTTACCCTGCGCCAGGCACTCTCCGGTAAGTAAGGCCAGTTCCTGGCATTCCCGTGGTGCCTTGAGGCGCTGGTTGACGGTTTTGATTGGCGCCGGTGCCAGCCCTCGCAACAGGCAGGCCCAGCGCACGTGCAGCGGCTGTTCGTGCGCTGCGGCTTGCTCCAGCGCCGCCAGGGCCTGTGTATCGTCGACAAGCTCAGGCAGTAGCTCGTGCAGGGCGCCGCAAGCGCCCAGCACTTGGAAGAACACCTGGGGGCGAGCCTCCATCAGCGCGCGCTCGATTTCCTTCCAGCTGCGCTCGGCGGTCAGTGCCTGCAGTTCGCCTGAGGCACTGATCTGGCGCATCAGTTCCAGGGTCTCGTCGGCAACCCGGAAACCCAGAGGCGCATAACGAGCAGCAAAGCGCGCGACGCGTAGTACGCGCAGAGGATCTTCGGCGAATGCCGGGGAAACATGGCGCAAAAGGCGTTGATCGAGATCGTCCTTGCCATGGTAGGGGTCGTACACCGTGCCCGCTTCATCTTCAGCCATCGCATTGATGGTGAGGTCGCGGCGGATCAGGTCTTCTTCCAGGGTGACGTCGGGACTGGCATGAAAGGTAAACCCACCGTAGCCGCGCCCACTCTTGCGCTCGGTGCGCGCCAGGGCGTACTCCTCGCCGGTTTTCGGGTGCAGGAACACCGGGAAATCGGCACCGACCGGCCGGTAGCCCTTGGCAAGCATTTCTTCGACGGTAGCGCCAACCACCAGCCAGTCGATATCGCTGACCGGGCGGCCGAGCAGGCGGTCGCGCACGGCGCCGCCGACTTTGTAGATGTGCATGTGCAGCTCTCCATAACTGCCGACAGGATAACCTGTCGGCAGTTATGGGGTTGCATCAGAGATGGTGGATAACGGCCAGGTCCATGCGGCCATAGTCGGCGCTTTCGCCGTGCTCGCCGCGCGGGGGCATGTGGTGGGTTTTCATCACTTGCTCGCCCTGTACGGTCTCCAGGTGAATATCGAAGCCCCACAAGCGATGCAGGTGCTTGAGCACTTCATCGGTCGAGTCGCCCAGTGGTTTGCGGTTATGTTGCTGGTGGCGCAGGGTCAGTGAGCGGTCGCCGCGACGGTCGACGCTCCAGATCTGCACGTTCGGCTCACGGTTGCCCAGGTTGTATTGCGCTGCCAGCTGCTCACGAATCACCCGGTAGCCGGCTTCGTCATGAATGGCAGGTACCAGTAGGTCGTCGCGCTGGTCGTCATCGAGGATGCTGAACAGCTTCAGGTCGCGCATTACCTTGGGCGACAGGTACTGCAGGATGAAGCTCTCGTCCTTGAAGCTGCTCATAGCGAACTTGATGGTAGAAAGCCAGTCACTGCCGGCAATGTCGGGGAACCAGTGGCGATCTTCCTCGGTCGGGTTTTCGCACATGCGGCGGATGTCGGTGTACATCGCGAACCCCAAAGCATAGGGGTTGATGCCGCTGTAGTAGGGGCTGTCGAAACCGGGCTGGAACACCACGCTGGTGTGCGACTGCAAAAACTCCATCATGAAGCCTTCGGTGATAAGCCCCTCGTCGTACAGGTCGTTCATCAGGGTGTAATGCCAGAAGGTTGCCCAGCCTTCGTTCATCACCTGGGTCTGGCGCTGCGGGTAGAAGTACTGGGCGATCTTGCGCACGATGCGCACCACTTCACGCTGCCAAGGTTCGAGCAACGGCGCGTTCTTTTCGATGAAGTACAGGATGTTTTCCTGCGGTTCGGCGGGGAAGCGCCCATCATCGCGGTCGTTGCCCTTTTCCGCGCTTTTCGGAATTGTCCGCCACAGGTCGTTGATCTGGCGCTGAAGGTGCTCTTCGCGCTCCTGTTGCCGGCGCCGCTCCTCCTCGGCGGAAATAGGGTAAGGCCGCTTGTAGCGGTCGACGCCGTAGTTCATCAGCGCGTGGCAGGAGTCTATCAGGTCTTCCACCGCATCGATGCCGTGGCGCTCTTCGCATTGGGCGATGTACTGCTTGGCGAACACCAGGTAGTCGATGATCGAACTGGCGTCAGTCCAGGTGCGGAACAGGTAATTGCCTTTGAAAAAACTGTTATGGCCATAGCAGGCGTGAGCGATCACCAGTGCTTGCATGCACATGGTGTTTTCTTCCATCAGGTAGGCGATGCACGGGTCGGAGTTGATCACGATCTCGTAGGCCAGGCCCATCTGGCCGCGACTGTAGGACTTTTCGGTACTGAGGAACTGCTTGCCGTAGGACCAGTGGTGATAGCCCAGCGGCATGCCGACCGAGGCGTAGGCGTCCATCATCTGCTCGGCTGTGATGACCTCGATCTGGTTGGGGTAGGTGTCCAGGGCGTAACGCTCGGCCAGGCGGCTGATTTCCCGGTCGTAGGTCTGGATCAGCTCGAACGTCCACTCGGACCCGGTGGAAATGGGTTGGCGTCTCTGTGCTCTGGCGGTCATGTGGCTAACCTGCGCTGGAAGAGTTCACGGAAGACCGGGTAGATGTCGCCGGCCGATACCAGCTGCTGCTGGGCGAACGTGTCGGGGTAGGCTTCGCCGATGCGCTCGTATTCATACCACAGCGCCTGGTGTTCACGGGGGGTGATCTCAACGTAAGTGTAGTACTGCACATGCGGCATGATCTGCTTGGAGAGGATGTCGCGGCAGATCGGCGAGTCGTCGTTCCAGTTGTCGCCGTCGGAGGCTTGTGCGGCGTAGATGTTCCAGTCGCTGGCCGGGTAGCGTTCGGCCATGATCTCCTGCATCAACTTCAGGGCGCTGGAGACGATGGTGCCGCCGGTTTCCCGCGAGTAGAAGAACTCTTCCTCATCGACTTCACGGGCACTGGTGTGATGGCGAATGAACACCACTTCGATGCGGTCGTAGTTACGCTTGAGGAACAGGTACAGCAGGATGAAGAAGCGCTTGGCGATGTCCTTGGTGGCCTGGGTCATCGAGCCGGATACGTCCATCAGGCAGAACATCACCGCCTTCGAGCTGGGGTTGGGTTGTTTGACCAGCAGGTTGTACTTGAGGTCGAAGGTATCGAGGAAGGGCAGGCGGTTGATGCGCGCCTTCAAGCGTTCGATTTCCTGTTCGACTTCCTGGATATCGGTGAAGTTGTCTGGCTCTTCGACCCGCAGGCGGTCCAGTTCCTTTTGCGCTTCACGCAACAGGGCGCGGCTGCTGCCGGTCAGGGCGATGCGCCGGGCGTGGGCCGAACGCAGGGTGCGCACGATGTTGATACGCGACGGGTTGCCTTCGTTGGCGATACCGGCGCGCACGGTCTTGAAGGTGTCGGCGCCCGTCAGGTGACGCTTGACCAGGTTGGGCAGCTCGAGGTCCTCGAACATGAATTCGAGAAACTCTTCCTGAGTGATCTGGAAGACGAATTCGTCCATGCCCTCGCCGGAGTTGCCCGCTTTACCGCGACCGCCGCCGCCACCTCCACCGCCTTGCGGGCGCGGGATGTGTTCACCGGCGGTGAATTCCTTGTTGCCAGGGTGCACGATGGTCTGTTTGCCCCCGCGACCATGGTGCAGCACCGGCTCGTCGATGTCGCGGCCGGGAATGCTGATTTGCTCGCCGTGTTCCATGTCCATGATGGAACGGCGGCTCACCGCCTCTTCGACGGCTTTCTTGATGTGTTCGCGGTACCGCCGCAGGAAGCGTTGGCGGTTGACCGTGCTCTTGTTCTTGCCGTTCAGGCGTCGGTCTATAACGTAGCTCATGGTCCCTCCGGTAGCTGGGAGCAGCTGCAAGCCACAAGCTTCTGGCTGCAGGAAAGAGCAGCCACCGCTGCTGCAAGCTACAGCGCCGGGCTTGCGCTCGGCGCTAGGCAGCTTGAAGCTTGCGGCTTGTAGCTTGCCGCTTTATTGCGATTTCCTGACCCGCAGGTACCATTCCGACAGCAGACGTACCTGTTTGTCGGTGTAACCACGCTCCACCATCCGGGTGACGAAGTCGTTGTGTTTCTTCTGATCCTCTTTGCTGGCCTTGGCGTTGAAGCTGATGACAGGCAGCAGGTCTTCGGTGTTGGAGAACATTTTCTTCTCGATCACCACCCGCAGCTTTTCATAGCTCAGCCAGCTTGGATTCTTGCCGTTGTTGTTGGCGCGTGCGCGCAGTACGAAGTTGACGATCTCGTTGCGGAAGTCTTTCGGGTTGCTGATGCCGGCCGGTTTCTCGATCTTCTCCAGCTCCTCGTTGAGGGCGATACGGTTGAGGATCTCGCCGGTTTCCGGGTCGCGGTATTCCTGGTCCTGGATCCAGAAGTCGGCATACAGCACGTAGCGGTCGAAGATGTTCTGGCCGTATTCGCTGTAGGACTCCAGGTAGGCTGTCTGGATTTCCTTGCCGATAAACTCGATGTAGCGCGGCGCCAGGTATTCCTTCAGGTAGCGCAGGTAGCGTTCGCGCACCTCGGCCGGGAACTGTTCCTGCTCGATCTGCTGCTCCAGCACGTACAGCAGGTGCACTGGGTTGGCGGCAATTTCGTGTGGGTCGAAGTTGAACACCTTGGAGAGGATCTTGAAGGCGAAGCGAGTGGAAAGGCCGTTCATGCCCTCGTCAACGCCTGCCGAGTCGCGGTATTCCTGGATCGACTTGGCCTTCGGATCGGTATCCTTGAGGTTTTCTCCGTCGTAGACACGCATCTTCGAGTAGATGTTGGAGTTCTCTGGCTCTTTCAGGCGTGAAAGCACCGTGAACTGGGCCAGCATCTTGAGCGTATCCGGTGCGCAATGAGCCTTGGACAGCGAGCTGTTGACCAGCAGTTTGTCGTAGATCTTGATTTCATCGCTGACGCGCAGGCAGTACGGCACCTTGACGATGTAGATACGGTCGATGAACGCTTCGTTGTTCTTGTTGTTGCGGAAGGTATGCCACTCCGATTCGTTGGAGTGCGCCAACAGGATGCCGGTATAGGGAATCGCCCCCAGGCCCTCGGTGCTGTTGTAGTTGCCTTCCTGGGTAGCGGTGAGCAAGGGGTGCAGCACCTTGATCGGCGCCTTGAACATTTCGACGAATTCCATCAGGCCCTGGTTGGCCCGGCACAGTGCGCCCGAGTAGCTGTAAGCATCGGCGTCGTTCTGTGGGTATTCTTCAAGCTTGCGGATATCCACCTTACCGACCAGGGCAGAGATGTCCTGGTTGTTCTCGTCGCCGGGTTCGGTCTTGGCAATGGCGATCTGGTTGAGAATCGACGGGTAGAGTTTCACCACCTTGAACTTGGAGATATCGCCGCCGAACTCCTGCAGGCGCTTGGTGGCCCAAGGCGACATGATGGTATTCAGGTAGCGCCGTGGGATACCGAACTCTTCCTCGAGAATGGCCCCATCTTCGGTAGCGTTGAACAGTCCCAGCGGTGACTCGAATACCGGCGAGCCCTTGATCGCATAGAACGGCACCTTTTCCATCAGCTGCTTGAGCTTTTCCGCCAGCGACGACTTGCCGCCGCCTACCGGGCCCAGCAGATAGAGGATTTGTTTCTTCTCTTCCAGGCCTTGGGCGGCGTGGCGGAAGTACGACACGATCTGGTCGATGCACTCTTCCATGCCATGGAAGTCGGCAAAGGCCGGATAGCGGCGGATAACCTTGTTGGAGAAGATTCGCGACAGCCTGGAGTTGGTAGAGGTGTCGATCAGCTCTGGCTCACCGATGGCCAGCAACAGCCGTTCGGCCGCCGATGCGTAGGCACTGCGATCCCCTTTGCACAGCTCGAGGTACTCCTGCAGCGAGAGTTCTTCCTGGCGCGTAGACTCGAAACGTTGTTGGAAGTGGCTAAAAATACTCATGACGTCACCTCGCTCGATACGTGGAGACGACGCCGGATCAGTCAGCTGATGCTGGCATGCAACCGGGTTCGCCGATTGCTGTATACCCCCCAGAACACCCTGTAACGCTACCGATGACCCGCACGCCGGTGTACCGGCTCTCCCCTTTTTTGGATGGCCTGAGCTTAAGCGTAGTTGGTTATCTGCAAGGTCAAGGGGCGAGGAGGGCAGAAGTTACCAACTACCGTTCGTCAGATAACCCGCCAGCCCGCACGGGGCGCGGGCTGCGGGAAAAATGAAAAAATTATTCGGCGGCGCCTTGGGCGGTCTCGGCCGGGTAGGTGGCGCGCCACAGTTCGAAGCCGCCGTCCACGCTGTAAACGTCGGAGAAGCCCTGGCCGACCAGGTAGGCGGCAGCGCTCTGGCTGGAATTGCCGTGATAGCAGACCACCAGGGTCGGGGCGTCGAGGTCGGCGCCGCGGATGAAATCGGCGACCGAATGGTTATCCAGGTGCCGGGCACCGGTGATATGGCCGGCAGCGAAGGCTTGTGCGTCGCGAATGTCGACGACAACCGCACCTTCTTGCTTGCGAAGCTCCAAGGCCTGCTCGGGAGGGATGCGCTTGAATTCGCTCATGGGTACTACTTCCTTCAGGTGTGGTCGTTGAGTGTAGTGGGTTGTGCCGGTTGGCGCAGGGTGCCGTCGTCGGCGCAATCGCAGCGGTGGTATTCGCCACTGTCGACGTTGTACAGGGTCATGGCGCCGCCCCACACGCAGCCGGTGTCCAGGGCAATGATGCCCGGTTCGTCGACGCGGCCTTCGAGGGCGGCCCAGTGGCCGAAGATGATTGTCACGTGCCGCGAGCGACGGCCCTTGTGTGCAAACCAGGGCTTGTAACCCTTGGGCGCGGTACCCAGGCCTTCCTTGCTCTTGAGGTCAAGCTTGCCCTCGGCGGTGCAGAAGCGCATGCGCGTGAGGTAGTTGGTGATGACCCGCAGGCGCTCGACACCGGTGAGGTTCTTGCTCCACTTGTTCGGCTCGTTACCGTACATGCCGTCCAGGTAGAGCTTCAGGCGGCTATCATCGCGTAGCGCTTCTTCCACCTCGGCCGCATAGCCAAGGGCCTGGCCGAGCGTCCACTGTGGTGGAATGCCGGCGTGGGCCATGGCGATGCCGCGTGCCTCGTCGTAATGCAGCAGCTTCTGCTGGCGCAGCCAGTCAAACAGCGGGTCGGCGTCCGGCGCTTCGATGATTTCGCGCAGGGTGTCGCTTTTCTTGAGGCGCTCTACGTTGTGCCAGGCGGCCAGCAGATGCAGGTCATGGTTGCCCAGCACGCAGACCAGTGACTGGCGGATCGAGTAGAGGAAGCGCAGGGTTTCCAGTGACTCAGGGCCGCGGTTGACCAGGTCGCCGACCAGCCACAGGCGGTCGACGGCGGGGTTGAAGCTGACGCGCTCGAGCAGGCACTTGAGTGGCTGCAGGCAGCCCTGCAGGTCGCCGACGGCGTAAGTGGCCATCAGTGCAGCGCCCCCGGTACCGCCAGGCGGAACGGGGCGATCTCGGCGTCGAAGCGTTTACCGTCTTCGGCAAACATCTGGTAGCTGCCCTGCATGGTGCCCACGCGGGTACTGATGACGGCGCCGCTGCTGTAGGTGTGGCTCTGGCCCGGGTCGATGTTGGGCTGTTGGCCGACCACGCCGGCACCGCGCACTTCCTCGACTTCGCCGTCACCGTTGGTGATCAGCCAGTGGCGTGACAGCAGCTTGGCTTTGAGCGAGCCGTTGTTCTGCACGGTAATGGTGTAGGCGAAAGCGAAACGACTGTTTTCGGGGTCGGATTGTTCTTTCAGGTAGCGGGTCACGACGCTGACGTCGATTTGATAGCGGGGGTCGGACATGCAAGGGCCTTGGGCGAACTGACGCAATAACGCAGTCTAGGCCATTGGGAGGGGCGAGGGCCAGCGGTGCAGGGGCTTGGGGTTTTCTGTTGTCGGTGCCGGTCTCTTCGCGGGTTTAACCGCGAAGAGCTCGGTACAGGTGATATCAGGCTTGCTGATCAGCCAGTTGGTCGGCCAGGCGCACGAAGGCTGCCAGGTCCAGCTGTTCAGGACGCAGGCTGCCATCCACACCAGCGGCCTCGATGGCCGCGCTGTCGAGCAGGCCCTTCATGGTGTTGCGCAGGGTTTTGCGACGCTGGTTGAACGCCTCGCGTACCACCTGCTCCAGCAGCTTCGCATCCTTGGCCGGGTGGGGCAGCACTTCGTGCGGCACCAGGCGGACGATGGCTGAATCGACTTTTGGCGGTGGGTTGAAGGCGCCAGGGCCGACATTGAACAGGTGCTCCACGCGGCAGTGGTACTGCACCATGATCGACAGGCGCCCCCAGTCACCCCCGCCAGGGCCGGCTGCCATGCGCTCGACCACTTCCTTCTGCAGCATGAAGTGCATGTCGCGGATAAGCCCGGCATGGCTGAGCAGGTGGAAGATCAGCGGGGTGGAGATGTTGTAGGGCAGGTTGCCCACTACCTTGAGGCTGCGTGGCGGCACGCCCAGCTGGTTGAAGTCGAACTTCAGGGCGTCGCCCTGGTGCAGGCGGAAGTTGCCGCGATCAGCGAACTTGTGCTGCAGGATCGGTACCAGGTCCTTGTCCAGCTCCACCACGTCCAGTTGTGCGCCGCTGCCCAGCAGGCCTTCGGTCAGGGCGCCCTGGCCCGGGCCGATTTCCAGCAGGTGTTCGCCGGCCTTGGCGTTGATGGCACGCAGGATGCGGTCGATGACGCCGGCGTCGTGCAGGAAGTTCTGGCCGAAGCGCTTGCGCGCCCGGTGTTGGTATTGCTCGTTCATGGTCGGTTCTCGGCCATCTGGTAGGCGGTTTCCAGCGCGACGCAAAGGCTGCCGGTGTCGACCTTGCCGGTGCCGGCCAGGTCCAGGGCGGTGCCGTGATCGACCGATGTACGGATGATCGGCAGGCCCAGGGTCACGTTCACTGCAGCGCCGAAGCCTTTGTACTTGAGTACGGGCAGGCCCTGGTCGTGGTACATCGCCAGCACCGCATCGCAGTGCTCCAGATATTTGGGGGTAAACAGGGTATCGGCCGGCAGCGGCCCGCGTAGGTCCATGCCTTCGGTGCGCAGGCGGGCCAGGGTCGGCTCGATGATGTCGATTTCCTCGCGGCCCAGGTGGCCGCCCTCGCCCGCATGCGGGTTGAGGCCACACACCAGAATACGCGGGTTGGCAATGCCGAACTTGTCGCGCATGTCGGCATGCAGGATACGGGTTACACGTTCGATGCGCTCGGCTGTGATGGCGTCGGCAATATCACGCAGCGGCAGGTGCGTGGTTACAAGCGCCACGCGCAGGCCACGGGTCGCCAGCATCATCACCACTTGCGCGGTATGGGTCAGTTCGGCAAGGAACTCGGTATGCCCGGAAAAGGCGATACCGCTTTCATTGATCACACCCTTGTGCACCGGGGCGGTGATCATCCCGGCGAAGTGCCCGTCCAGGCAGCCTTGGCCCGCGCGGGTCAGGGTTTCCAGCACGAACGCGGCGTTGGCTTTGTCGAGCTGGCCTGATGTTACGGGCGCTGCCAGGGGGGTATCCCAAACGTACAGGCTACCGGCTGGCGCCGGCTGCTCAGGCCATTGGCCTGGGGCTACTGACAGCAGGTTGACGGCCAGCCCCAGCTGCGTGGCCCGCTCGGCGAGCAGGTCACGGCTGGTGATGGCGATCAGGGGATGAGGCTGGGCGTCTGCGGCGAGCAGCAGGCACAGGTCGGGACCTATGCCGGCCGGCTCGCCGGGCGTGACGGCGAAGCGCAGGGGCTTCACTGGGCGGCCTGGTCAGCGCCAGGCAGCTTGATTTCAACGTAGGCTTCGTCGCGAATCTGGCGCAGCCAGGTTTGCAGCTCTTCGTCGTACTTGCGGTTGCGCAGTACGCTCAGGGCCTGTTGCTCACGTGCCTGCTCAGTGCTGTCGGTGGCGCGGCGGCCCAGCACTTCCAGAACGTGCCAGCCGTACTGGGTTTTGAACGGTTTGGTCACGACGCCTTGCTGGGCGTTGGCCATCTGTTCACGGAACTCCGGTACCAGGCTGTTCGGGTCTACCCAGTTGAGGTCGCCGCCGTTGAGCGCAGAACCTGGGTCTTCCGAGAAGCTCTTGGCCAGCTCGCCGAAATCTTCGCCGTTCTTGATGCGGTCGTACAGGCGCTCGGCCAGTTGCTCGGTGGCTGCTTCGCTGCGGATCTCGCTTGGCTTGATCAGGATGTGGCGTACATGCACTTCGTCACGCAGCACGTTCTCGCTGCCACCGCGCTTCTCCTCCAGCTTGAGGATGATGAAGCCGTTGGGGATACGAATGGGCTGGGTGATCTCACCCACCGGCATGCTGCTGAGCATCTTGGCGAAGTCAGGTGGCAGCTGGCCGGCTTTACGCCAGCCCATCTCGCCGCCTTCCAGGGCGTTTTCGCTGGCCGAGTTGGCAATCGCCATCTGGCCGAAGTCGGCGCCCTGGCGCAGCTGCTGGTACACGTCACCGACCTTGCGCGCAGCCTTCTGGATATCATCCGAGTTGGCGGCTTCCGGGGTAGGGATGAGGATGTTCGCCAGGCGGTACTCTTCCGACATCTGCATCTTGCCCATGTCGGAGTTGAGGAAGTTCTTCACTTCCTGCTCCGACACCTGGATACGCTCGGCCACGCGGCGCTGGCGTACACGGCTGATGATCATCTCGCGCTTGACCTGCTCGCGAGCGTCGTCGAACGACAGGCCGTCATGGGCCAGGGCGGCGCGGAACTGGTCCAGCGACATGCCATTGCGCTGGGCGATGGTGCCGATGGCCTGGTTCAGTTCCTCGTCGGTGATGCGGATGCCGGAGCGCTCGCCGATCTGCAGTTGCAGGTTCTCGACGATCAGGCGTTCCAGTACCTGCTGTTCCAGGGCGCCAGTGGGTGGCACGCCGCCGCCACGCTTGGCGATGGTTTGCTGCACCTCGTGGACGCGCTGGTCCAGCTGGCTTTGCATGACCACGTCGTTGTCGACGATGGCCACCACGCGATCAAGAGGTTGTACCGCGGCATGCACCGCGCCACTCAGCAAAGCGGCGCCCAGCAACACTGGGCGCAGACGATCAATAAGCTTGGTCTTCACGTTCACGGTAACCTTGAATGCCTTGGTCGAGGAAAGACTCGACCTTGTTGCCAACTACGCCACCGAGGCCTTTCAGGACGATCTGAAGGAAGACACCGTGGTCGCCTTTTTCGTTCGCCGGGAGGGCTTGGCTGAAGTCGTCGTAATCGATCCAGTAGCGGTTGATCAGGCGCAGCTTCCAGCAGCAGTTGTCGTACTCGAAACCGCCCATGGCTTCCAGGGTGCGGTTGCGGTTGTAGTCATGCTGCCAGCGAGCGATGACGCTCCACTGCGGAACGATCGGCCAGATGACCGAGAAGTCATGCTGCTGGATCTTGTAGTAGTCCTTGATGTAGTTCGGGCTACCTGGGGTGCCGTAGTCGCCACCGCCCACTTTCCAAGTACCGGTCTGGGAGTCGTAGGCAATGGTGTCGTTACGGTAGCGATAACCGACGTTGACCACCTTGTTCGGGTTGTCTTCAGGCTGGTAGTGGAACATCGCGCTGCCCGAGCGGGTGCTGCGGCTGTCTGGGTCCCAGTTGAAGTCCGAGTTGAAGCGCCAGTCGCGGTTGAAGAAGTAGTTGTACATCAGCGCGTATGGAGAAACGTCGGACTGCGAGTCTTTGCGGGTACGGTAGTCGATACCTGGCAGCTGGACCTTGCGGTCCTTGAAGTAGTACGCCTGGCCAATGCTGAAGTTCTGGCGTTCGAAGCCGTTTTCTTCGATCCAGCGGGTGGTTACCCCCAGCGAAAGTTTGTTCTCGTCCCCGATGCGGTCTGTGCCACTGAAGCGGTTCTCGCGGAACAACGAGTCATAGCTGAACAGACTTTCGCCTGAGTCGAACAGCGGAATGTCCATCTGATCCTTGTACGGAACATAGAGATAGAACAGGCGCGGTTCGAGGGTCTGCTTGTAGTTCGTACCGAACAGAGATGTGTTGCGGTCAAAGTACAAGCCGCTGTCGACACTGAAGATCGGGATATCGCGGTTCTGGGTGCTCGAGAAATCACCGCGTAGGTCGCGGGTGGCTTGCGAGGCATTGGCCAGGTCGCTTTTGCCTTCGCTATCCAGGTCCAGGTCGTAATGGGTGTACATGTAAGTCAGCTTAGGCTTGAGGTAACCATAGCTGGCATCCATCGGTAAGCTGATGGAAGGTGCAACGTTGAGGCGGGTACCGTTAGCCCTTGCGAGACCGAAGATGTTCTCATCAAGACGTTGGCCATTGGTACCAGCGGTGGTGTCAAGCACCCCATCCTTGTTGAAGACCGGACCAGTCTTCAAGTCGCGATCAAAGCGCACGGCTTCGGTGTCGTAACTGAAGTCGAAACCACCCGGGTGGTACGGCAGCATACCGTTGAGGGTGACTTGCGGCAGACGATCATACGGCGTGATCTGCGAGATAGTGGCCATTTCGTAGGCATGCACGTTCAAACGCGCGGTGTAGCTGTCGCCACGATAGGTCAAAGCACCCTGCTGGTTCAGCAGGTCACGGCTTTCCACACCGATCTGATCAGACTCCAGGTCCTGGAAGTAGAACGGGTCGCTGATGTCGGTGTAGTCGACCTCGGCCATCAGGCGCTCGTCCAGGCCACCCTTGTGCTGCCAGTTGACCATCCAGCGCTGATCTTCGTAATCCGTCTGGAGTTTACGATCATCGTCCTTGTCGTTCAGGTACGCACCGCCGAACTGGCCTTCGCTCGAAGGCGTCAGGTAGCGGAACTCGCCTTCCATCAGCAGGCCGCGCTTGGCCATGTAACGCGGGTACAACGTGGCGTCGTAGTTCGGCGCCAGGTTGAAGTAGTACGGCGTGACCAGCATGAAGCCGGTGTCGCTGCTGGTGCTGAACGATGGCGGCAGGAAGCCGGACTGGCGACGGTCGTCGATCGGGAAGTAGATGTACGGTGTGTAGAACACCGGGAAATCCTTGACCCGCAGCGTAACGTTGGTCGCGGTACCGAAGCCGGTGGCCGGGTTCAGGGTGATGTTGTTGCCCTTCAGCTGCCAGGCGTTGCTGCCCGGTTCGCAGGTGGTGTACGTACCGTCCTTGAGGCGGATGATGGCGTTTTCGCCACGCTTGGCGTACAGGGCACTGCCGCGGATGTGCGACTTGTGCATCACGTATTCGGCGTTGTCGACCTGGGCTTCGCCGGTGTCGAGCTGGATTTGCGCCTCGTCACCGACCACCAACGACCCGTTGTCACGGATCTTGACGTTGCCCTTGAGCTCGCCACGGTTTTCGGTCTGGTAGAGGTTGGCCTCGTCGGCCTCGGCCTGCATGCTGCCCTGGCGCATCACCACGTCACCGGCGAGGGTAGCGATCTGCTGCTCCTGCTGGTACTTGGATACCTTGGCGTTGATGTAGGTCGGCGACTCATCCTTCGGCGTGGTGTCGGCCATGCCCGGGCGGGTTGGCTCGACATAGGCGCCACCGCAGTACGGGCCGGTTTCGGCCAGCTGCGCGGCGGTGAGCTTTTCACGCGGCACCCAGTCCAGGTGGCTGTAGTCTTCGCTGCGCGACTTCAGGGCACGGCCCTTGGCCTCGGTAACCAGCATCGGCCGGTCCGCGGTTTCGCCTTCGCTGGCGGCTTCAGTGCCGGAGCTGACGGCCGCACCTTCGTGCACCGGGCGTGGCGGCAGGTTGTTGACTGGGGCCTTGGGCTTGCAGTCCCAGCCACCGGCGGCGGACACTTGGCAGTCGAACTGTTCGGCTGCCACTGCATATGAGGTGGCCAGAGGTTGCAGGGCCAGCAGACCGCCGGTTACCAGCAACGGAAACTTTCTACGAAACGCGGGGGATTTCAATGCCATCTTATTAGTCCGGGCTTCCTGCGTGCCATCTGCCCGCGTGTGGGGCCGCACGCCTCTCGATGGTCTGAAAAAGATGCTGGATAATAAAGCATGACCCGCTTGACGGCTAGGGCCGTCGGAGACCCTTGTAATGCCTGAACACGATGTACGCCTGCAACAACTGACGGTCTGGCTCGAAGAGCAGCTCAATGAACTTTTCCGCAACAATGCCTGGGGCGAAGTGCCTGCAGGCAGCTTGACGTCTGCCAGCAGCGACGCGAGCTTTCGCCGCTACTTCCGCTGGCAGGGGGCTGGCCACAGCTTCGTGATCATGGATGCGCCACCCCCGCAGGAAAACTGCCGACCGTTCGTCGCCATTGACCACCTGCTGGCCAGCGCCGACGTGCATGTGCCGCTGATCCACGCCCAGGACCTGGAGCGTGGCTTCCTGCTGCTTGGGGATCTCGGCACTCAGACATACCTTGACATCATCAATGCCGACAACGCCGATGGCCTGTTCGCCGATGCCATCGATGCGCTTTTGAAATTCCAGCGTTTGCCGATGGACGCCCCGCTGCCCAGCTACGACGATGCCCTGCTGCGCCGCGAAGTGGAGCTGTTCCCCGAATGGTACGTGGGGCGTGAGCTTGGCCTGGCCTTGAGCGAAGCGCAGAAAGCCACCTGGCAGCGCGTCAGCCAGCTGCTGATCGACAGTGCCCTGGCCCAGCCCAAGGTGCTGGTGCACCGTGACTACATGCCGCGCAACCTGATGCAGAGCACCCCAAACCCCGGTGTGCTGGATTTCCAGGATGCGGTGTATGGCCCGGTCACCTACGACATCACCTGCCTGTTCAAGGACGCCTTTGTCAGTTGGCCGCAGGCGCGGGTCGAGACCTGGCTGCGTGACTACTGGCAGCAGGCGCAGGTTGCCGGCATCCCGGTGCACGCTGAGTTCGAAGCTTTCCAGCGCGCCAGTGACCTGATGGGCGTGCAGCGCCACCTGAAGGTGATCGGCATCTTCGCCCGTATCTGCCACCGCGACGGCAAACCGCGTTACCTGGGCGACGTGCCGCGTTTCTTCGCCTATATAAATGAAGTGATCGGTCGCCGGCCCGAATTGGCGGAGCTGGGTGAGCTGATTGCGCAGTTGCAGGCCGGAGCGCGTGCATGAAGGCAATGATCCTGGCAGCGGGCAAGGGCGAGCGCATGCGCCCGCTGACCCTGCACACCCCCAAACCGTTGGTCCCGGTCGCCGGCCAGCCGTTGATCGAATACCACCTGCGCGCCCTGGCGGCAGCGGGCGTCACTGACGTGGTGATAAACCACGCCTGGCTCGGCCAGCAGATCGAAGACCATCTGGGTGACGGCAGCCGCTTCGGCCTGAACATCCGCTATTCACCTGAAGGTGAGCCGCTGGAAACCGGCGGCGGTATCTTCAAGGCCCTGCCTTTGCTGGGTGATGCGCCTTTCCTGTTGGTGAACGGCGATGTCTGGACCGATTACGATTTCGCGCGTCTGCAGGCTCCCCTGCAAGGCCTGGCTCACCTGGTGCTGGTCGACAACCCTGGCCATCACGGGCGCGGTGACTTCCGTCTGGTGGGTGAGCGGGTGGTCGATGGTGACGACGCGCCGGGCACCTTGACGTTCAGTGGCATTTCGCTGCTGCACCCGGCGTTGTTCGATGGTTGCCAGGCGGGCGCCTTCAAGCTGGCACCGTTGCTGCGCCAGGCCATGACGGCCGGCAAGGTCTCTGGCGAACACTACCGTGGGCACTGGGTGGATGTCGGTACGCTCGAACGCCTGGCCGAGGTTGAGCGTTTGATTGGCGAGCGCGCCTGACATGTGGTGGCCAGGCACGGTGATTGGTGTAGGTGCCGGCTTTGCTGTCGCGAGCATACCGGGTGCCTTGCTCGGTGCGCTGCTTGGGCAGGCCATGGACCGCCGGCTGCGCTTGCAAGGCTGGGACGATATGCGCGAACGCCTGGGCGGGCGCTCGGCCTTGCGCGACGACGAGTTGCTGTTCGTGATGCTCGGGCGCCTGGCCAAGTGCGATGGTCGGGTGGGTGAGCTGCATATCCAGCAGGCGCGTCAGGAAATGGTGCGCCTGGACCTGGCCGAGGCAGCCCGGCTGCGCGCTATCAATGCGTTCAACCGCGGCAAGGCAGGCAAGGACCGGCTGGGCGGGCACCTGCGGCGTATCCGCCAGCAGCCGCATGCCGCGGAAGGCACCTTGCGTGCCTGTTGGCGCATGGTTTGGGCCGACGGCAAGATGGGCAACAAGGAGCGTGAGTTGTTGCTGGACTGGGGGCAGAAGCTGGGCATGAGCAGGCGCCAGGTGCAGGCCATGTCGCTGGAGTACGAGCCGCGCAAGGCGACGGCAGCCGAAGGCGTCCCCATGACCTATGCGGCAGCGTTGCGCTTGCTGGCGGTGGAGGCGGATACCGATAGTGACAAGGTCAAGCAGGCGTATCGTCGGCTTGTCAGTCGGCATCACCCGGACAAACTGGCGGGTACCGGTGCCAGCGACGCGCAGGTGCGTGAAGCGACCGAGCGTACCCGTGAGTTGCATCAGGCGTATGCCATGATCCGCAAGCGGCGGGGGCTGTAAAAACGGGGCCGCTTTGCCGCCCATCGCGACACAAGGCCGCTCCCACACTTGTGCGGCCTCGCGTCGCGAAAGGGGGGCGAAGCACCCCTGTCGATTTCAGCTCAACCCTGCGGGCTCATCCATCCTCGCACGCGGCGGAACAACTGCTCTTGCTCCGCAGCCTTGTTGCCCGGCATGGCAATCAGCGACAACTGCCGGTACTGGCTGTCTTTCTGCCGTTTGCTGGCCTGCAGGCGCTGCTCGGCTGCATTGCGGTCCTGGCTGCGGGTGACGTAGTAGATATCGGCAGTCGGCACCTTCAAGGTTGGCGCCAGGCTCTCCAGGTCATGCTCCACGCGAGCCGGTGTCTGTGCGGCGACCATCACCAGTTTCTGTACCTGCGGCGGTTGCTTCTCGCTCAGGTAGCGGGCTGCCCAGTACGCGCCGCTGCCATGGCCGATCAGCACGATGCTGCGTGCGTTGTGCTGCTGGGCAAACGCCACTGCGGCGTCCAGGCGGGCGAAAATGCGCTCGGCGTCGGCTGGGTCGGCCTGTTCGCTGGCCTGTTCGGCGTCAGTGTTTTGCGCCGCGTCGGCATCGGCCGCGGTGGCTTGGGCGATATTGGCATTGGCGTCGGCAGGTACATCCTTGGCCGGAGCACTTTCGCCCTTGGCTTTTTCTGGCTCGGCAGCGGGTTTGGCTTCGACCCTCGCCTGGGGGCTGTCGGCGAGCAGATCTGGCAGGCTGACGCTCAGGCTGTGCCAGCCGACATCAGGGAATTTTTGCCGCAGCGGGCCAACTGCATTGGGCCAGTCGGCCGTTTCGCCAGCACCGGGAACAATGATCACCGCCCCTTGCGGGTCGCTGTCGTTGGCCGGCTTCCACAGGGCCAGGAAGCTGTCGGCGCCCGCCTGCAGGGTCTGCTGTTCGGCCTTGGGCACTAGCCTTTCGAGCGCCTGGGCATCCTCCTGGCTGCGCTCCAGCAAGGGCGGGCGTGGGGGCTCGACAGCAGGCGTCGCGGTAGTCGCGGGTGGTTTTTCGGCGTCGGCGGCCAAGGCACCGAGTGGAAGGAGCGAAGCCAGGCAGCACACTGCCAGCCCCGTGCGATAAAGTGTGGACATGCGTCAACCCAAGGCCAGAATGATACCGGCAGCCTAATAGTATTTGCCCGTGACGGCCATGCTGCATGGCCGCCTTTGCCAAGACGAGCGTGTAGATGAAGCGAGTGCGTCGCCTGTTGGTTATCGGCTGTTTGTGGCTGCCCTTGATTGCATTGGCCAGGCCCGAGGCGCCGCCCGCCGTGGTATTGGAGCCCGCTCAGCAGCAGTGGCTGGATACCCATCGCAGCCTGCGGGTGGGCCTGGTGCTGCAGGTGCCGTACGCCCAGTTCGACCGGCGCTTGCAGCAACTGTACGGGGCCAACGTAGAGCTGGTGAGCAGCCTGGCGCAGGCGCTGCGGCTGGACCTCACCTGGCGCAACTTCAGCGACCAGGCCAGCCTGGAGCATGCCCTGCAGAGCGGCGAAATCGACTTCGCCCCTGGGCTTACGCAGACGCCGGCCAGCCTGCGCCTGTGGTTGTTCAGCGACCCATACATGCGTGTGCCGCAACTGGTGGTGGGGCCGCGCACCGGGGCCATGGCCGTGGAGCTGGAAAAACTCGAAGCCGAACAGCGGGTGGCCGTGCGCATGCCCAGCCAGCTGGCGGACTACCTGCGCGCCAACTACAGCAACCTCAACCTGCAGGGGGTGCCCAACGAGCGTGAGGCCCTGCAACTGGTGGTAGGCGGCCAGGCCGCCTTTGCGGTGCTGGATGAAGCGCAGCTCAGCCGTCTGTCACGCGAAAGCGAGTTCAGTGAGCTGGCAGTGGTCGGCGATATCGGCCTGCCGCAATTGCTGCGCATTGGTTCACGGCGCGACTGGCCACTGTTGGCCGATGTATTGGAGCGTGGCTTGCAAGCGCTGCCAGCCAAGGAGCTGGAACAACTGCACCAGCGTTGGTTACAGCCCAAATACCCACGGCTGAGTGAATCGCCGGGCTTCTGGCAGAACCTGGCCTTGTTGTTCGGCATGCTGCTGCTGTGCGCGTTGGCCACATTGCTATGGCAACGCCGGCAGCAGCGCCAGCTGGAGCGCAGCCTGTTGGCCACGCGAGAAAGCCTTGTGGAACGGCAGGTGCGCGAAGAGGCGTTGCGCTTGAGCCAGTTCGCCATCGACCAGAGTACGGTGGGTATCCTTTGGGTCAATTGGGACAGCCACGTGCGCTACGCCAACCACGCTGCCGAGCGCATGCTGGGTTATGCCGAGGGCGAGCTGCTGGAGCGGCCGCTGAGTACCTTCGAACCAAGCCTGAACATGGACCGCTGGTTGGAGCTGTGGAAGGGCGCGCGTACGGGGGCAGGGGGTACCGGCCAGTTCGAGGCGCAGTGCCGGCGGGCCGATCACAGCGTGCTGCCGGTGGAGCTGTCGCTGAGTTTTCTGCGCTTTCGTGATTCCGAATATCTGGTGGTCTATCTCGCCGACGTCACCGAGCGCCACCGCGCCCTGGCGGCCTTGCGCGAGAGCGAGGCACGGCTCAAGGGCATTGCCGGTAACGTGCCGGGGCTGGTGTTTCGTCTGGAGCGCGACCCGGCCGAGGGCGACCTGGAGTTCCCCTATATCAGTGAGGGCAGCGAGGCCCTGGTGGGCTATGCGCCCAGCGAGATTCAGCACCCGCAGATGGGCCTGCGCAACCTGGTGCACCCCGAGGACCGCGCCGATTACCATCGGGTACAGGACCTGGCCCTGGCCAGCGACCAGGACTGGTCCTGGCAGGGGCGCATCCTCACTCGCCAGGGTGAACAGCGCTGGGCCGACATCAAGGCCAGTACTCGGCGCCTGGGCAACGGCCAGGTGGTGTGGGACGGTGTGGTGTGGGACATCACCCAAGGCAAGCGGGCAGAGTTGGCCCTGGCGAAATCTCAGGAGCAGCTGCGCGAACTGTCGGCCCACCTGGAGAGCGTGCGTGAAGAAGAAAAGGCCCGTATCGCCCGGGAAGTGCACGACGAACTGGGGCAGATGCTGACCGTGCTCAAGCTGGAAGTGTCGATGTGCGAGCTGGCATTCGCCGAGCTGGACCCAGGCCTTAACGAACGCCTGAGCAGCATGAAGCGCCTGATCGCGCAGCTGTTCCAGCTGGTGCGCGATGTGGCCACCGCTTTGCGCCCGCCGATTCTCGATGCCGGTATTGCCTCGGCCATCGAATGGCAGGCGCGGCGCTTCGAGGCGCGCACGCAAATCCCCTGTCTGGTGCAAGTACCGGATAATCTGCCAGCATTGAGCGATGCCAAGGCCACTGGATTGTTTCGTATCCTGCAGGAGGCGCTGACCAACGTGATGCGTCACGCCCAGGCGCACAGCGTGGAGATCGAGCTGGTACGCCAGGACGGTCAGTTGCGCATGACGGTCAGTGACGACGGCCAGGGCTTTTGCCGCGACCAGCCCCGGCCCACCTCGTTTGGCCTGGTGGGTGTGCGCGAGCGCGTGCTGATGTTGGGTGGCAGCATGGCGCTGGACAGTCAACCGGGCGAGGGCACCAGCCTGAGCGTGGCCATTCCGTTGGAGTAGGAGAGCGAGCGTGATTCGAGTGCTGGTGGCCGAAGACCACACCATTGTCCGTGAAGGTATCAAGCAGTTGATCGGCCTGGCCAAGGACATGCAGGTGGCGGGGGAGGCCGGTAATGGCGAGCAGTTGCTCGAAACCCTGCGGCACACGCCGTGCGAGGTGGTGTTGCTGGATATCTCGATGCCGGGGGTGAATGGGCTGGAAGCGATCCCGCGGATCCGTGCGTTGCACGACGCTCCGGCAATCCTGATGCTGTCGATGCACGACGAGGCACAGATGGCGGCGCGGGCGTTGAAGGCTGGCGCGGCGGGTTATGCCACCAAGGACAGCGACCCGGCGCTGTTGCTGACCGCGATTCGCCGGGTGGCGAGTGGCGGGCGTTATATCGACCCGTCGCTGGCCGACCGTATGGTGTTCGAAGTGGGCCTGACCGAGTCTCGGCCATTGCACACGCTGCTGTCGGAGCGGGAGTTCTCGGTGTTCGAACGCCTGGCTCAGGGCGCCAACGTCAACGACATTGCCCAGCAACTGGCGCTGTCGAGCAAGACCATCAGCACCCACAAAGCGCGCTTGATGCAAAAACTGAAGGTGAACTCGCTGGCGGAGCTGGTGAAGTACGCCATGGAGCACAAGCTGGTCTGATTGCGACAATGAGTGGTTTCGCAGTCCTTGTGAGAGCGGCCTTGTGTCGCGAAAGGGCCGCATAGCGGCCCCTTTGTTTCAGCGCTTTCGCTTGAATTGTGGGGGGGCTTCGTAGCCCTTTCGCGGCACAAGGCCGCTCCGGCAAGGACTGCGGCAGTGTCCTGAAAGCGTCATCTTTGTAGGGCAATCCCTACAGCGAATCTTCCATCCGGATGATGGCATTCTCTCAGCACCCCCGATTTTCGGGCGCTTGCGCCTCTTCTACTCTTTTGCCTACGCAGTCATCCAACAAGAAGGTGCAGGCATGAGCGAGGCGAAGTCGAACGCTGCAACCAGCGAAACGCTGGTCAGCTTCCGTGGTGTGCAGAAGAGCTACGACGGCGAGTCGCTGATCGTCAAAGACCTCAACCTGGATATCCGCAAGGGCGAGTTCCTTACCCTGCTTGGCCCGTCCGGCTCCGGTAAAACCACCAGCCTGATGATGCTGGCCGGTTTCGAAACCCCCACCGCCGGTGAAATCCAGCTGGCCGGGCGCTCGATCAACAACGTGCCGCCGCACAAGCGCGATATCGGCATGGTGTTCCAGAACTACGCGCTGTTCCCGCATATGACCGTGGCCGAGAACCTGGCCTTTCCGCTGACCGTGCGCAACCTGAGCAAGACCGACATCAGCGAGCGGGTCAAGCGCGTGCTGAACATGGTCCAGCTCGATGCCTTCGCCAAACGCTACCCCGGCCAGCTGTCCGGCGGCCAGCAACAGCGTGTGGCGCTGGCCCGGGCGCTGGTGTTCGAGCCGCAGCTGGTGCTGATGGACGAACCGCTTGGTGCGCTGGACAAGCAGCTGCGTGAACACATGCAGATGGAGATCAAGCACATTCACCAGCGCCTGGGTGTGACCGTGGTGTACGTGACCCACGACCAGGGCGAAGCGCTGACCATGTCCGACCGCGTGGCGGTGTTCCACCAGGGCGAAATCCAGCAGATTGCCGACCCGCGCACGCTGTATGAAGAGCCCTGCAATACCTTCGTCGCCAACTTCATCGGCGAAAACAACCGCATCAACGGCACCCTGCTGGCCAGCGATGGCAAACGCTGCCAGGTGCAGTTGCCGCGCGGTGAACGGGTCGAGGCGCTGGCGGTGAACGTCGGCCAGGCCGGCGAGCCGGTAACCCTGTCGATTCGCCCGGAGCGTGTGCGCCTGAACGGCCACAGCGAAAGCTGCGTCAACCGCTTCTCTGGCCGGGTGGCCGAGTTCATTTACCTGGGCGACCACGTGCGGGTGCGCCTGGAAGTTTGCGGCAAGGGCGACTTCTTCGTGAAACAGCCGATTGCCGAGCTCGACCCGGCATTGGCCGTGGGCGATGTGGTACCGCTGGGCTGGGAGGTGGAGCACGCCCGCGCGCTCGATCCGATTGCCGAAGCCCATTGATGGATTGCTTCACCAACCCTGTACTGTGGAGAGAATAATAATGCGCAAGCAGTTGAAACTGACCGCCCTGGCCCTGGGGCTGTTCGCCGCTGGCCAGGCCATGGCCGCGGACCTCACCGTGATCTCGTTCGGGGGCGCCAACAAGGCTGCCCAGGTCAAAGCGTTCTACGAGCCATGGGAAAAGGCGGGTAATGGCAAGATCGTCGCAGGCGAGTACAACGGCGAAATGGCCAAGGTCAAGGCGATGGTGGACACCAAGAGCGTGTCGTGGAACCTGGTAGAGGTCGAGTCGCCGGAGTTGGCGCGCGGTTGCGATGAGGGCATGTTCGAAGAACTCGACCCGGCACTGTTCGGCGATGACGCCGACTATGTACCTGGGGCCATCCAGCCTTGCGGCGTAGGCTTCTTCGTATGGTCCACGGTCATGGCCTACAACGCCGACAAGCTCAAGACCGCCCCCACCAGCTGGGCCGACTTCTGGGACACCAAGCAGTTCCCGGGCAAGCGTGGCCTGCGCAAGGGCGCCAAGTACACGATGGAATTCGCACTGATGGCCGATGGCGTTGCGCCCAAGGACGTCTACAAAGTGCTGGCCACCAAGGAAGGCCAGGACCGCGCCTTCAAGAAGCTCGATGAACTCAAGCCCAACATCCAGTGGTGGGAAGCTGGCGCGCAGCCACCGCAGTTCCTGGCCTCCGGTGACGTGGTCATGAGTTCTGCCTACAACGGCCGTATTGCCGCTGTGCAGAAGGAAAGCAACCTCAAAGTGGTGTGGAACGGCGGTATCTACGACTTTGATGCCTGGGCGATTCCTAAAGGTGCCAAGAACGCCGAAGAAGCCAAGAAATTCATTGCCTATAGCGTCAAACCCGAGCAGCAGAAGATCTACTCCGAGAACATCGCCTACGGCCCGGCCAACGCCAAGGCCGTGAGCTTGCTGTCGGAAGACGTGAAGAAGGACATGCCGACCACGCCTGAAAACATCGCCAACCAGGTGCAGATCGATGTGGCCTTCTGGGCTGACAACAGCGAGCAGCTGGAGCAACGCTTCAACGCCTGGGCGGCGAAGAAGTAAGGCGCATCAAAGGGGCGCTGGCCGCTGGGTCCGCGCTCCCCGTTTCCCTGTTTCGCGGAGTTCGCCATGGCCATTGCAGTGCCCCTAAAAGAAGGCGCAGGTCCAAGTCTCAAGCAGCGCCTCAAACACGCCGAGCGGGTCAACCGCTGGAAGGCGCAGGCGTTGATCGCGCCGTTGGCGCTGTTTCTTCTGCTGGTGTTCCTGGTGCCGATCGCGGCGCTGCTGTACAAGAGCGTCGGCAACCCGGAAGTGGTCGGTGGCTTGCCACGCACGGTAGACATCATCACCCAGTGGGACGGCAAGAGCCTGCCGGGCGAGGATGTGTACAAGGCACTGAGCCAGGACCTGGCCGAATCGCGCAAGAACCAGACCCTTGGCGACCTTTCCAAGCGCTTGAACATGGAGCTGGCTGGCTACCGCAGCTTGTTGACCAAGACAGCCCGGGCACTGCCATTCAAGGCTGAGCCTGCCTCTTACAAAGACGCTTTGCAGGCCGTTGACGAGCGTTGGGGCGACCCGGCCTACTGGCAGGCCATACGCCGCAATACCAGTTCGGTGACTTCTTTTTACCTGCTGGCCTCTGTCGACCACCGTATCGACGACCTTGGCGAACTGGCCAAGGCCACCCCGGACCAGGCCATTTACCTGGATATCTTCGCCCGCACCCTGTGGATGGGTGTGGTGATTACCGCCATCTGCCTTGTGCTGGCCTATCCGTTGGCCTACCTGTTGGCCAACCTGCCGACCCGCCAGAGCAACCTGCTGATGATCTTGGTACTGCTGCCGTTCTGGACCTCGATCCTGGTGCGGGTGGCGGCGTGGATCGTGCTGCTGCAGTCGGGCGGCCTGATCAACAGTGCGCTGATGGCCATGGGCATCATCGACCAGCCGCTGGAACTGGTGTTCAACCGCACCGGTGTGTACATCTCCATGGTGCACATTCTGCTGCCGTTCATGATTCTGCCGCTGTACAGCGTGATGAAGGGCATTTCGCCCAGCTATATGCGCGCGGCGATCTCGCTGGGGTGCCACCCGTTCGCCAGCTTCTGGCGGGTGTACTTCCCGCAGACCTATGCCGGCGTTGGCGCGGGGTGCCTGCTGGTGTTCATCCTGGCCATCGGCTACTACATCACCCCGGCGCTGCTCGGCAGCCCGAACGACCAGATGGTCAGCTACTTCGTCGCTTTCTATACCAACACCAGCATCAACTGGGGCATGGCCACCGCGCTGGGCGGGCTGCTGCTGCTGGCGACTGTGCTGTTGTACTTGATCTATAGCTGGCTGGTCGGCGCCAGCCGCCTGCGCCTGAGCTGAGGAGCCTGTCATGCTGAGCCCATACATGTCGCCCGTGGAACGGGTCTGGTTCTATAGCCTGCGCATTCTTTGTGGCTTGATCCTGCTGTTCCTGATCTTGCCGGTGCTGGTGATCGTGCCGCTGTCGTTCAACAGTGGCAGCTTCCTGGTGTACCCGCTGCAGGGCTTCTCGCTGCAGTGGTATCAGGACTTCTTCGGCTCGGCCGAGTGGATGCGGGCGTTGAAGAACAGCATCATCGTCGCCCCGGCGGCCACGGTGCTGGCCATGGTGTTCGGCACCCTGGCGGCCATCGGGCTGACCCGTGGCGACTTCCCCGGCAAGTCGCTGGTGATGGCGCTGGTGATATCGCCAATGGTGGTCCCGGTGGTGATCATCGGGGTCGCCAGTTACCTGTTCTTCGCCCCACTGGGCATGGGCAACAGTTTTACCTCGCTGATTCTGGTGCATGCGGTGCTGGGTGTGCCGTTCGTCATCATTACCGTGTCGGCAACCTTGCAGGGCTTCAACTACAACCTGGTGCGCGCGGCGGCCAGCCTGGGTGCCTCGCCGCTGCTGACCTTCCGCCGAGTGACCCTGCCACTGATTGCACCCGGTGTTATCTCGGGCGCGCTGTTCGCCTTTGCCACTTCGTTTGACGAAGTGGTGGTAACACTGTTTCTGGCCGGGCCGGAGCAGGCGACCCTGCCGCGGCAGATGTTCAGCGGTATCCGCGAAAACCTCAGCCCGACCATTGCTGCGGCGGCAACCTTGCTGATTGCTTTCTCGGTGGTGTTGCTGCTGACCCTGGAGTGGCTGCGTGGGCGCAGCGAGAAGCTGAGGACCCAACAGCCGGCCTGATGAGGAGGTGCCTGTACCGGCCTCTTCGCGGCGTTAGCCACGAAGAGGCCGGTACAGGTTGAAACAGCTGGTCGACATGGATTGATACCAATCAGCCTCTATCCGTTTCCCTGAGTTACAATGCGCGCCACCGTGATTCTGCCAACAGGTGCGCCATGCAGCCCTACGCTATTGCCCCCTCCATTCTCTCCGCCGATTTTGCCCGCCTGGGTGAGGACGTCGACAAGGTATTGGCTGCGGGTGCAGACATCGTTCACTTCGATGTCATGGACAACCACTATGTCCCCAACCTGACCATTGGTCCGATGGTTTGCACCGCCCTGCGCAAGTACGGCGTCACCGCGCCGATCGACGTGCACCTGATGGTCAGCCCCGTCGACCGTATCATCGGCGACTTCATCGAAGCCGGCGCCACCTACATCACCTTCCACCCGGAAGCCACACAGCACATCGACCGTTCGCTGCAACTGATCAAGGACGGTGGTTGCAAGGCTGGCCTGGTGTTCAACCCGGCCACCAGCCTGGACGCCCTGAAGTATGTGATGGACAAAATCGACATGGTGTTGCTGATGAGCGTCAACCCAGGCTTTGGCGGGCAAAAGTTCATCCCCGGCACCCTCGACAAACTGCGCGAAGCGCGTGCGCTGATCGACGCCAGTGGCCGTGATATCCGCCTGGAAATCGACGGCGGCGTGAACGTCAACAACATCCGCGAGATCGCTGCCGCTGGCGCTGACACCTTCGTGGCTGGCTCGGCGATCTTCAACGCCCCGGACTACCAGGAAGTCATCGCCAAGATGCGCGCCGAACTGGCCCTGGCCCGCCCATGAGTGGCTTCGAGCAGCTGTTCCCGGGGACGCTGCCGAGGCTGGTGATGT